>DATAHC010000389.1:0-4514 GCA_036263415.1 Flavisolibacter sp. | reverse complement strand
TCCTTGATAAAGAGGTCCCATTCCGGCGAATCCGGTGTTACATCATTGCCCAATACTATGGCGTTTAGTGAATCGGCCTCCATATTGAAAGGCACGCTGTCTTCCAGGATGCGCTTATGCGATTTCAGCAGCAGTCCGGTAGATTTGGAACCGGTAAAGGTCACTACATCCTGTGCCGTAACATGATCCAGCAGATCACCGGCACTGCCGCACAGCAGTTGCAACGCACCATCTGGTAAAATACCGGAGGCAATGATCTCTCTTACAACCGCTTCGGTTAGATAGGAAGTAATGGAGGCCGGCTTAACAACTGCCGGAACACCGGCCAGCCAGTTTACCGCGCATTTCTCCAGCATGCCCCATACCGGGAAATTATAGGCATTGATATGAACGGCCACGCCTTCCTTGGGCACCAGCAGGTGATGCCCCATAAAATTTCCGCCCTTGCTCAGGGGGATCGCCTCACCGTCGGTACAATACGACAGATCCGGGAATTTTCTCCGCAGGGAAGCATTCGAGAAAAGATTGCCGATACCACCTTCAATATCGATCCAGCTGTCCGCCCGGGTAGCTCCCGTATGGTAGCTGACCTGGTAGAACTGTTCTTTCTTGTCCATGAGATAATTGGCCAGTGCTTTCAGCATGCGGCCTCTTTCATGGAAGGTCATTTTGCGCAGGGCGGGATTCCCGACCTCGCGCCCGTACTGCAGGATGGAAGCAAAGTCCAGTCCTTTGGTGGTGGCATTCGCTACCGTTGCGCCGGTAACGGCATCATACAGGGCCTGCCCCTCGCCGTCTCCGGTGATCCAGTTTCCGGTAATATAATTCTCTAGTTTTTTCATGCTGTTGTTTCATTAAGGGTGATACCAAATTGTTTCAGGTGGTGCAGGGCATGCTTATACAGCAGCTGCATATTCTCCTCAAAGTTCAGGTCTCCGAAGATGGGATTGCGCGTTAACAGGGAAGGTTGCTTTTCGAAGACGCTGACAAAGTTTTCTATTTCCGCCTGCAGCTCCCGGATCGCCTCTTCCAGGGATGCATTTCTTACCGGAAGCGGATCTTCCGGCAGCAAGGGGTGTTTGGTGTTCTCACGGAAAGGCTTGTCGCTCTGCAGGAACTGACGCAGCTTTTCCAGGTGATCCGGTGCTGAAACGATTTCAGGATACGAGGTGCTGCCGGAAGCGACCCGCACCGCGCCGGAAAAATGTTCGATCATTTGCTGCACCGTCATACGGCCCCATTGTGGCGGCGTGTCTGAAGGAAGTTTTTTAAGTAAATGGGCAAACCGTACCCGGAGAAATTCCAGTTTTTCTGCATCCATACATCAAGCAAATTAGGAATGCAAGTTTAGGAACTATTGGGCAACCGGCAGCTATTATTGCGTCAATTGACTTTCAATGACGTTGCTCAGGCGGGCGAAAATATCGTCTACGCTGCCTTCCCCTTCGATCTTTTCAAATCGTCCCAAAGCTTTGTAATGCTCGGCAACCGGTTCGGTTTCGCTGCGGTATACGCTGAACCGCTTGCGGATGATGGCCTCATCGGTATCGTCTGACCGGCCGGAGGTTTCGCCTCTTTTTACCAGGCGCTTCACCAGCTCGTCTTCCGTAACATTGAGTGCTATGACTTTGGTGATCGAGGTCTTTTTAAGGTCGAGCAGTTTATCAAGGGCCTCCGCCTGGGCTATAGTGCGGGGAAAGCCGTCGAACAGGAAGCCTTGAGCATCTGCATGCTTTTCCAGGCAGGAGTCGATCATGCCAACCACTACTTCATCTGGAACCAGCTGACCCTTGTCCATTATATTCTTGGCTTCCATACCCAAAGGGGTCTTTTCCGCAATTTCCTGGCGCAGGAGATTGCCTGTCGACAAATGGATCAAACCGAACTTTTCTACGATTTTCTCAGATTGCGTACCCTTTCCGCTGCCCGGAGGGCCAAACAAGATCAAATTGAACATATTAGCTTAGTAAGCTTTAACGACAAATCTACGGGAAAAGCGTGAAATGGAAGGATAAGGGTGGATGTCAGATTTCAGATGTCAGATAGGGGGGGCGTTCTTGTTGACTTCTTTTCCTTTGGGTCTCAAGGGCTTCCTGCTTGTCTTTGTCCTTTCTTCCTTTCTGGCGGGATAATCAGCTGATTAGCTAATGGAACGGACGGGAGAGACGTCAGTCGTCGGACTTCAGACTTCAGTTTTAGGCGTAACCTAATTGCATCGAGACTTTAAACCGAACTATACTAATGGTAGAAAGCGCTCAGTTAGGACCGTTATTGCGAGGGCACCGGCGCCATCCCCCCCACCTCCAGTCTGCCTTCTATCTACTACAATTTCTTTCCTTCTGCTTACCTCACTTTACTCTAGGAAAGGGCTCTCTGATTTCGTATCTTTAGTGTCATGTTATTACTGCAATCTATTATATCAATTTCATTCACCTCGCTCCTTACTGGATTGAACCCAGAGATTACGGGGATACAACGGAGTAACAACGCAGTAACTACGGGTAAAGGTTGCTTCCGCCTCCTTTCTCTCCCCCCACTTCCATAAGACTTCCATTAGATCTCCATTAAGCCTCCCCGGACCCTCCAAGAAGGAGGTAGGGAACTCCCATGCCTTAGGGTGGGAGTAGCCATTGGATTTTCCTGAAGGGGGCTACAAGGATCTATAGCTGGTTTGTATTGTAGAGTGGAAAGGCGGTAGGAGAAGCCGTAAAGTGTCCTTATTTCTTTCCTTTCTATCCAGTGGTTGACAATTGAAGGATTAGCGTCTGTTTAGTTTACTAAAGATTTTAGGAAGAAATTTTTCCTACTGTAGGTTCTTTGTAGGGACAGTCTGAAGGTGCAGGGGGATTGCTTCGCTAGCGCTCGCAATGACGGTCTGGTTGGGATGGCTGTCAGTTACTACGTTAGGTAGAAGCTCAAGCGAGATTGCTTCTTTGCCCTTCCGCCAGAGGCTGACACGCGCAATGACGGTCTGTACTGTGCTACAAACAGAATTTACGATAGCTTGAAACGGATCTCTGTGCACCTCTGTGCCTTCGTGTCTCTGTGGTAAAGAAGCACGCCAAAAGCTGACGTCTGAAGTCCGACGTCTGGCAGCTGAACAAATCAGACATAAGTCTGCCACCTGACAGCTGAGATCTGCCCTACCTTCTACTTTCACATTTGTTTACAAATCGATCTTTTCACCTAATTCGTAAATTTGATGGTGCAACAATTATCCATGAAACAAATACTGATTTTACTTCCGCTGGCCCTTAGTTTGCAATTCTGTACCTATTCCCAATCAACTAAAATCTCCAATATGGATTCAGGCAATAAAAACAATCCGATCTACTCCAACTCCGACTCCTCCAAAGTGAATATTTCAGAAGACGAGTGGAAAAAGCTGCTGCCGGCTGATATCTATCGCGTTGCCCGCCAAAAAGGCACGGAACGGCCCTGGAGCAGTCCGCTTGAAAATATAAAAGATAAAGGCACCTACTATTGCGCTGCCTGCGGCAATGCTCTGTTTGTTAGCGACACTAAATTTGAAAGCGGTTGCGGATGGCCGAGCTTCTATCAGCCCATCAGTAAAGGAAGCATTATCTATGCCCCCGACAATACCTATGGCATGAGCCGTACCGAGGTGATGTGCGGACGCTGCAAATCGCACCTCGGCCACGTATTTGAAGATGGCCCTCCTCCTACCGGCCTGCGGTACTGCATCAATGGCGTAGTGCTCGATTTTAAAAAGGCCCAGGAAGCGGCAAAAGAATACGACGCCAAAAAAGAAAGCAACCAATAGTTGCCTTTCAACATCTGATTAGAACTCTCCCTCAGCGGAGAGTTTTTTATTGGTCACAGTTTCTGTTTCCGATATATTCAAATACTTATATTTAAAGCCTAACAAAACGCACTTATGTTTACAACCCGTGTACGCTTTCTGTCACTGCTTTTAGCTACCGCTTCCAGTGTCAGCAGCTTTGCGCAGCTCAACCTGAACCAGGCGATTCCCGTTGATCCTTCCGTGAAGATCGGCAAGCTGCCGAATGGACTGACCTACTACATCCGCAAGAATGCCAAACCCGAAAAGAAGATCGAACTGCGGCTGGCCGTGAATGCCGGCGCGGTGCTGGAAGACAACGACCAGCGCGGTCTGGCCCACTTCATGGAGCATATGAACTTCAATGGCTCGAAGCATTTCCCAAAAAATGAGCTGGTGGATTACCTGCAGAAGATCGGGGTGCAGTTCGGGGCCGACCTGAACGCCTATACCGGCTTTGATGAGACTGTGTATATCCTGCCCATCACATCGGATGATCCCAAAATAGTAGAGCAAGGCTTTACCGTGCTGGAAGACTGGGCCTTCAACAACCTGATGGATAAGACCGAAATTGAGAAGGAGCGTGGTGTGGTGCTGGAAGAATCGCGCCTGAATAAAGGCGCCCAGCAACGGATGCTGCGCCAGTATTTTCCAAAACTCTTCCTTGGCTCCAAATATGCTGAGCGCCTGCCTATTGGTAAGGACTCCATAC
>DATAHC010000388.1:0-2525 GCA_036263415.1 Flavisolibacter sp. | reverse complement strand
CCTGGCTCACGGTAATAGCGCCTTCCGCCATTTTTTCAATGAAGACCCGGTAGGTATGGTCCGCGCTTTTAAGCGTATAAAGCTGATTGCCATGCTCACTTTGTACCACCAGGGCATCGATCTGGCCGGTGCGGATGGCTTCAATGGTCTCATTCGCTTCTTCCAGCTGCTGGCGCAGATCGCTAAGTTCCGCTTCCAGTTCTTCACGGGTGGTATGTCTGGGCTCCTGGTTCACTTTTTCTGTTTAAGACCCAAAAGGGTTACTACTTTTTCTGTATCGGAAAGGTCCCCGATGATTTTCCGCTCGGGCAACGGATGTTTTTTGATTAACAGGGGTAATGCGATCAGCTGCTCCCTGGCAGCTGTTTCGGGTTCCTGGTATACATCAATGATCTCCAGCTGATACCGGTTCTCCAGGTAGGTGTCGCACAGCATCCTGATGTTGGCAACGGCCCTTTGCGAATTCGGTGTGGCGCCGGTTATGTATAAGTGAAGAACATATTGTTCTGCTGCCTTTGATCCTTCAGCTGATTCCTGTTCTTCTGTATTCATTATAGAGCTTTGTTTACAGGCCTGATATTCAGGCCTACCAGTACTTTCTCTTCATTCGACAGGTCGCCGATGATCTTCCGTATGGGAACCGGTACCTTCCGCACCAGTGTTGGAACGGCCAGGATCTGATCGCCCTCAGCCAGTTGCGGATGCACCAGCAGATCGATCACCTCTATTTGATACTGTCCTTTCAGGTGCTCTTCGCAATACTTTTTCAGGTTGCTCAGGGCGGCTACTGATTTGGCAGTATTGCCGGCCACATAAAGCCGCAGCTCCCATTTCATTTCTTTCTTATCGGGGCTTTTACTTCCTTTTGCCATTGTCCGCATTTTTGGTCTGCCTGTTTTGAGTAAGCTGCTTCCGGTTCTTTTCCATGATTTCCTTTCGCAGATCTTCTTCTATATAAGATTTATTCAACTCATCCTGAACCGACTCAAATTCTTCCTGCAGGGAGGCGATCTTGGCTTCCAGCACTTTTCGTTTGCGCTGGATCTCTACGTCTTTCCGGTTCAGCGCATGCGTACGCAGCGCGCTGCCGGCTACCTCGCTCAGCTGTTGTGCCTCACGCGCAGAGCCGGTAAGGATGCCCTCAGGGCCCAGGTATACATCTACCAGGTCCAGCCCCTGGTCGGTGATCACAAACTCACGCACCTGGTTGGAATGTTTCATGCCCCTCGATTTCATAATGTACAGGCCTCTGTTGCGTTCTCCGTTCGATTCAATATCACGCACCAGCAGCCAGGCATCTACCAGCGAGGACACGCCTTCATCCGTCTGTTCATTCACAATATTGTTCAGGGAAAGTGCGGTGAACATAACCGTTATCTGCTCCGTCTGCAGAAAGTCGATCAGCCGGATCAGCATGGATTTCACCTCGCTCACCGACCCTACCGTGATCAGGTTCGTGATCGGGTCCAGGATAATAGTCCTGGGCCTGAATTTTTTGATTTGTTTGTGGATGGCTACCAGGTGCATTTCCAGTCCGTACAAGGTCGGACGTGCGGCATGCATCTGTAGCAGGCCTTTATCTATGTGCTCCTGAAGATCCATCCCTATGGAGCGCATATTGCGCAGGATCTGTTGCGGCGACTCTTCAAAGGCAAAGTAGAGGCATCGTTCATTCCGCTTGCAGGTCTGGTCGGCAAAAAGAGCCGCGATGCTGGTCTTCCCCGTGCCGGCGGTTCCGGAGACCAGTATGGAGCTGCCTCTGAAAAAGCCTTTCCCGCCCAGCATCTTATCAAGAGAGGGAATGCCCGATGACACGCGCTGGGTGGAAACCTCATGCTGCAGCAATAGTGAAGTAACAGGTAATACCGAAATTCCTTCATCATCGATCAGGAAAGGGTATTCATTGGTGCCGTGAAGGGAGCCTCTGTATTTAACAATGCGTAATAAGCGGGTTGAGATCTGGTTGGAGATGCGGTGATCGAGCAGGATCACACAGTCGGAAACATATTCTTCCAGCCCCTGGCGGGTCAGTGTTCCATCGCCTTTTTCACCGGTGATAATAGCGGTTACGCCTTTCTCCTTCAGCCAGGAGAACAGCCGCCGCAGCTCGGCGCGCAGAATGCCCTGGTTCTCCAGTCCGGAGAACAGGTTCTCAATGGTGTCGAGCACCACACGCTTAGCCCCGATGCTGTCAATGGCATAGCCCAGCCGGATGAATAATCCTTCCAGGTCATATTCTCCGGTTTCTTCGATCTCGCTTTTATCAATGTGTACATGATCGATGCGAATGCGTTTCTCCTTCTGCAGTTTGGCCAGGTCAAAACCCAGTGAACTTACATTCATCGCAAGTTCTTCTGCTTTTTCTTCAAAAGCCATGAAAACCCCCGGCTCGTCAAATTCCGTAGCGCCGCGAATAATAAACTCAAGCGATAGAAGGGTCTTCCCGCAACCGGCAGCGCCGCAAACCAGCGTGGGCCGGCCGGTGGGCAGTCCGCCACTGGTAATCTCATCTAATCCTGTAATAC
>DATAHC010000387.1:0-12706 GCA_036263415.1 Flavisolibacter sp. | reverse complement strand
TACACGCATTTGAGGAAGGCGTAATAACGCACTAAAATGCTGCTTTTATAAGTCTAATTCACAGGTACTACTACTATTGTAAAAACGAGGTGGGTGGACCATCTTACATCTTATTAATAACAGACGAATATCACGTTTTGTAAACGCGGCCCCTGTTTCTACAAGGGCCTCTTCTTTACCCTTCTTGCCGCTTGTTTCGTATCTTTTCAGTTCATTCAATCGATTGGTTATGCGCTTACTTCTTGTTGCTTTTTCCTGCTGGGCAGCAATGCTGGCATCCGCTCAGAACAACACTGCCACGACTGCGATCGATTCGGTTATCTCCCGTCTCTATAGCCGGTTATCCATAGCGGCTGGCGACTCGCTCCACTTTCATCCCTTAGCGGCGTTATTTGATAGCGGCGCCACACTGAGTCCGGCCTTTATGCCAAAAGAGGTGAGATGGAGCGTGGAAGCCTATGTAACCGGTAGTAATCAGAACCTAAGGACGCAGCAGATCCAAACATGGCAGGAGCGGGAACTCCATGCTCAAACAGACGTATTCGGAACTATAGCCCAGCGTTTCAGTACGTATGAGATCCGCTTCACAACAGCTGGTAAAGAAGTTATCAGAAGAGGAATCAATGCCATACAGCTGGTGCAGCGTAACGGTTCCTGGCGTGTACACTCTATTATATGGGACCGGGAACGGGAAGGGCTATCCCTGCCTGATTCCCTGAAACAGCGGTAATGAATACGGAAACAACAGCATTGGATTCTACGAATACGCCTGAGATTGGCCTGGTGAGTTCCATTGAGGAACTGAGGCAGATCCATGAATTGAACAGGAAATATATAAGAGGCGAAGTGCTTACCGCCGAAGAGCACGAGGAAGGTTTTCTAACCTGGCTCTATGATAGCAGGCTGCTACAACAAATGCAGGAGCAGGCGCCCAGTGTAATCGCCAAAGACAGAGACAGGGTAGTGGCTTATGCGCTTACCACACTCCGGCAAGCCTGTGACTTCCATCAGAACCTCAGGAATATGTTTGAATTCATAGAACGGCTTCCTTTGGACGGCAAGCCGTTAGGCAGCCAGTCCTTTTATGTTATGGGACAGGTTTGTGTGGATAAGCCCTATCGTGGCCGAAATCTCATCGCCCGGTTATATGAGAAGCACCGGGAAGTCTACAGCCATCAGTTTGACTACCTCGTTACGGAAATATCCACGCGGAATATTCGCTCCTTGAAAGCGCATCAGAAGATCGGTTTCCGGATCATCCATACCTATCCCGATGCGCTGGATGAATGGAATGTGGTTGCCTGGAAAATTAATTAAGTGCAGCAGTATTCACATCTTATTCCTCATTCCTAGTTCCTTATTCTTCATTCCTTGTTCCCTGTTCGTTATTCTCCTCTTCCTCACCCATGAATCCTTCCAGTTCCCGCCGCTGTTTCTTGGTGGGCCTGCCGATCTTGCTTTGCCGCTTGCCGGTATGGAAAGAAGCCGCCTGGTGCTGCACGCGATCCAGCTCTTCCTGAGGCGTCGTATCAATATAGTATTTGATGGCTTCGGAATAGGCTACCCGGTTTTGTAATAATCCGGTAACCTTGATACGCCATCGCTTCGCTTCCGTCTTCACCTCATATTCATCGCCCACATTTACATTTTTACCGGCCTTAACCTGTGTCCCATTGTGTTTTACCTTTCCGGTATCGCAGGCAGTAGCGGCTGCTGATCGGGTCTTGAACAGGCGTATGGACCACAGGTATTTATCGATTCTCAGTTTCTCTTTCTCTGCCATGCATTTAGATTATCACGCTATTGAAACAATAAGGGACGAAACACTGTTTCACCGATTTCCCTGCGCAGGATATTCTTTTTGAAATCA
Organism: Flavisolibacter sp.; assembly: GCA_036263415.1. GTDB lineage: Bacteria > Bacteroidota > Bacteroidia > Chitinophagales > Chitinophagaceae > Flavisolibacter. The sequence continues at coordinate 10,836 of DATAHC010000387.1, read as the reverse complement.
TTCTTTACCCGCAAAGAACTTGTGGAAATAGGGGATTGTTTCAATGCCTTTATAATAATTCTCCAGATTATACTTTTCATTGGGTGAGTGCAGGTTATCGTTATCCAGCCCAAATCCCATGAAGACGATCTTGATGCCCAGTTCCTTTTCCAGGATCGAACAGATCGGGATGCTTCCACCGCCTCTTACCGGCACCGGGATTTTTCCGAAAGTGGTCTGCACCGCCTTCGCGGCTGCCTGGTAACCCTTGCTGTCGATCGGAGTCATATAGGGCTCGCCGCCATGATGCTCAAAAGCGCGCACGCTTACGGAAGCAGGAGCGATCTTCCTGAAATGCTCCAGCAGCAGCTCTGTTATTTTTACAGAGGATTGATTGGGCACCAGGCGGGCAGATATCTTCGCGGTTGCTTTGGAAGGCAGAACAGTCTTGGCTCCTTCGCCTGTATAGCCACCCCAGATCCCATTGATCTCGATGGTAGGACGGATACCGGTACGCTCGTTGGTGGTATACCCTTTTTCACCCCAGAGCTCTTGAACGCCTAACTCCTCCTTATATTCTTTTTCATTGAATGGAGCACGCCCCATCAGTTCCCGCTCTTCTTTCGAAGCCACGGCTACATCATCATAAAAGCCTGGTATGGTAACATGATTATTCTCATCATGCAGGGATGCGATCATTTTGCTGAGGATGGTGATCGGGTTGGCTACGGCGCCCCCATAAGTTCCGCTGTGCAGGTCCCTGTTGGCACCGGTTACCTCAACCTCAATATAGGAAAGACCTCTAACGCCTATGTCGAGCGATGGATTTTCCATGCTGATCATGGCACTGTCGCTGATCAGGATCACATCGGCCTTCAGCAGTTCTTTATTCTCAGCAACAAATTTGCCGAGGTTGGGCGAGCCCACTTCTTCCTCACCCTCGATCAGGAATTTGATATTGGTTTCCTGGCTGTTGGTCTTCACCATGGTCTCCATGGCTTTCACATGCATGTAGAACTGTCCTTTATCATCGGCGCTGCCTCTCGCATATACTTTACCTTCCTTGATCACCGGTTCAAAAGGGCCGCTGTGCCAGAGCTCCAGAGGATCGGCAGGCTGCACATCATAGTGGCCATATACCAGGACCGTTGGCTTTGATGGATCGATTATCTTTTCGCCATATACGACCGGATGCCCGGCCGTTTCCATAACGACTGCCTTGTCTGCTCCGGAATCGATCAGGCGCTGGCGCACCAGTTCAGCGCAGGTACGCATATCCTCCTTATGTTCACTCTTGGCGCTCACGGACGGGATGCGAAGAAGTTCCAGCATTTCATCTAAAAAACGTTGCTGATGCTGATCCTGATAGTCTTTCCAAGCTGTCTGCATAATCGTTGTATTGTTTTGTTTGAATAGGGTGGTAAAATTAAGGAGATGTGCGGGTATTATAGTTGCTTACCCTCGGTCCTGTTTCAACAGCTGATCCGTTTCTGCAGGTGCCCTTTCAGGTTTAGTCTTCGCTCCCGTCTGGTCACGGGCCAGGGCTTTTTCCTTTGACAGATTTACAATTACCAGTCCCAGAACGATAATGGTTAAACCGACTCCCTGCTGCAGGCTGATCTGCTCCTTCGCGATCAGCCATCCCAGGAATACTGCTACCACCGGATTCACATAGGCGTAGGTACCTACCAGCGATGCCGGCCGCACGCTCAGCAGCCACATGTAAGCCAGGTAGCCCACCAGAGAACCGAACAGGATCAGGTACCCCAGGGCGGCAAGGGAAGTTGGCGCCACTTTATGAATGGAAAAATGATGATGCTCACCCGTGGCAAAGGCCAGGACAAAAAAGGCCAGGCCGGCGGCAAGCATCTGAAGGGCCACTTTCATGGTGGTGGATCCTTCCATGGGCTGATACTTGGCGTATAAAGATCCGATGGTCCAGGAAATGGTGCCGGCGATCAACACCAGCAGGCTGATAAACCGCATTTTATCATTGAAAAGATTGGCAGCGCTTTTCCCGGCAAAAAGCAATATCACACCGGCAAAGCCAATGCACAGCCCGAAGATGATCTGTTTGTTCCGGAAGTAAAAATTCCACTGGCGCTTATCCAGCACCACAAACCACAGGGGTACGGTGGCTACAATAATAGCGGCCAGTCCGCTGGGCAGGTATTGCTCCACCCAGGTCACCGCTCCGTTACCAATAAAAAGCATCAGCAGACCCGATAGGGCGATCCGGAGAATAGAAGAAACAGGAGGGAGGCTTTCTTTTTTGATCAGTCCCCAGGCCAGCAGCAGCAGCCCTGCAATCGAAAATCGGGCGGCAGCCATCAGCATGGGTGGTATGGTCTTGATGGCCAGTAAAATGCCCAGGTAGGTAGAACCCCAGATGAGGTAAATGGCGGCAAAGGCGGCAATAACCAGGCTTTTGGCGGGTTCCTTTTGTATCGATACGCTCATGACTTACGCTTTTGGTATGGGTAATTGATGCTGTTCCTTGATGGTTTCCAGTACGATGGTGGTCTTGGTAGATAGGATGTTGGGAATCTTGCTGAATTTATCCCGCATCAGCTGGATCAGCGATTGCGGGTCCTGTGCCCGTACCTTCAGCAGGTAACAATCCTCACCGGCTATGTGGTGCAGTTCCAGAACCTCGGGCAGGGCTGCCAGCTGGTTGGCAACAGTGATGTTACCAGGTCCCTCACTGCTTTTAATGAAAATGAAAGCGAGCAGTTTCAGATCCAGGGCTTCCGGTCTGATTCGGGTAGGATACCCTTCGATCACCCCTTTTTGTTCCAGTTTCTTCACCCGCTCCAATACGGCCGAGGGGGCCATGCCGATCTGCCGGGCCAGTTCATTATTCGGCAGGCTGGAATCGGGCTGCAGTAAAGCCAGGATCTGAAGGTCTATAGAATCAAGTGAAACCGACATATTTCAGAATTTTGTTCTGCTAATTTAAGAAATAGTAGAATTCAATTCTGAATGTGGATAATTATCAGGTTATTATATCGAAGAAGTGGTATCAGGTCGTTTTTTAGACAGACTGGTTACATTACCAATGATCTGGCTGCCAAACTGGTTCTTGATCGCATCTACTGCTTTATAGAGTTGCAGCTTCTCAACGGCATCGTCGAACAGGTTCATCTGAATGGTCATGGGAACGAGGTGACTGAAGCGAACGCCCAGCAGCCGTACCTTTTCTCCTTTTTTATACAATTTGTTGAAGAGGTCCTTCACCCGTGAAATCAGCATCGGGTCCAGTGCCGTATAATCAATTACTTCCTGCCGCGATACGGTGGTGAAGTCGGAATACCGGACCTTCACTGTAACACAGCCGGTAAGCCGCTCTTCCTGCCTCAGGTCATAGGCGGTTTCCTCTGTCAGCTTCACCAGCTGTGTATGCAGGAAATCGAGCGCATTCTGGTCTTCCTGGAACGTGGTCTCATGCGATATGGATTTCTGCTCACTGTAGGCCTCAACCGGACTGTCCGAGATACCATGCGCTTTTTCCCAGAGCTTACGGCCCCATTTCCCGAATTTATATTCCAGTGTGTCCACACCCGTTTTCGCCAGTTGTTCAATGGTATGAATACCCATTTCATGCAGCTGCGCCTGCGTTTGCCGTCCCACCATCGGTATTTTATCTACGGTTAGCGGCCACAGGAAGGCGGTTTCCTTACCGGCCGGTATTTCCAGGTAGCCGTTCGGCTTAGCCTCGTTGGTGGCCATCTTGCTGACCAGCTTACTCGTTGACAGCCCATAGGAGATCGGCAGGCCGGTCTCCCGGATGATCTTCTCCCGTAATTCCCGTGTATACGCACGTACGCCAAAGAACTTGTCCATGCCCGTCATATCGATATAGAACTCGTCCACCGAGGCTTTTTCGTAGAGCGGCACCCTATCGGCGATGATTTGGGTGACCAGTCTGGAATAATGGCTGTAATCGTGATAGCTGCCTTTCAGGAAGATGGCCTGCGGGCAAAGTTTCTTTGCCGTCATCGCCGGCATGGCGCTTTGGATGCCGAACTTTCGGGCTTCATAACTGCAGGCGGCTACAATGCCTCGCTGCCCATCTCCACCCACTATAATAGGCTTGCCTTTTAAGGAAGGATTCTTGAGTAATTCCACCGAAACGAAGAAGGCATCGAGGTCAAAATGGGCAATATGTCGGGAGGCTTCAGGCACCTTCAAATTTACCACTTATAACCCGGTAATCCGGTAACTTTAACGCAGTGGAAACAGCTTTGGAACAGGTAAGATTAAAGCAATTTATAGATCAGGCAATGCCCTTGAAAGAAGCCGAATGGGAGGCGTTTGCAGCCATATGGCTGCCGTTTGCCGCAAAGCGTAAAGAAGTGCTGACACGTGCCGGCGAAACCGAGCGGCATTTATACTTTGTACTGGAAGGCGTGCAGCGAAGCTTTGTGGACGGTCCGGGCAGCAAGGAGGCGACCATTGTTTTTACATATCCCTATTCCTTCTCCGGTGTGGCCGATTCTTTCCTCACCCAGACACCCTCATCCTGCTGTTTTGAAACCCTTACCTCCAGCCGCTTTTTGCGGACATCTTATCAACAGCTGCACAACCTGATGCAGGACCATAGTGCTATTAAAGACCTGGTGCTGAAACTGACTGCCTTTGCCCTGAAAGGTGTAATTGAGCGACAAGTTGAGATCCAATGCTTTAGCGCAGAGGAAAAGTTTCGACAATTACTGTCCCGCAGCCCCCATGTGCTCCATCTTATTCCCCATAAATACCTTGCTTCCTACCTGGGCCTGGACCCTGCCACCTTCAGCCGCCTGCTGGGTACCGTTCGTATCTGAATCTTGTTGCAGGCAAAGATTTTGCAGATATAGGGGTAATAGCTTTGTAAAAAATAGGGTATGAAAAAATTTAAATCAGACGAACTAATAGATCAATTGATAGCCGACATCCGCCAGCTGGTAGTGGCCGCGGAGCATTTGCAGCAGTCCGACCCGGTGAAGCTCAGCTATCCGCCGGCCGAAGGAAAATGGAGCGTGGCCCAGGCGCTGGAGCATTTGAATATGTACAGCCGCTATTATCTTCCTGCTATAGAAAAATCCATGGTGCATATTCCTAAAGAAGTGAATGCCTGGTTTGTGCCCGGCTTTTTCGGGAATTATTTCACCAATATGATGATGCCGAAGAATGTGTACGAGATCAAGAATAAAATGAAGGCGCCGAAAGATTACCGGCCCGAGCGCGGCGTAAATGTGGAAGCGGTTTTCAAAGAGTTCTTTCAGCACCAGACCAAGTTGATCCAGCTGATGGAAACAGCCCGCAAGCGGAACCTGGAAACGATCCGGATTCCCATTTCCATCAGCAAATTCATACGGCTGAAGCTGGGCGATACGTTCCGCTTCCTGGTAGCTCATGAGCAGCGCCATCTGATCCAGGCCCGCAACGCCATCAAATCATTTGGTATTGCTACAGATAAATTTCCAGTAATCCTGGAGGCAGCTCGACTGTAACCTGCTGCTTCCGGTGATCGAGTTTACGGATGGTTTCCTCATGCAGGGGGATGAGGGCCTCCTTGCCCTGAATATCGATGCGGCAAAGTAACTGGTGTGGTTGTTCTATGACTTCAAGGATTTTCCCCAGGGCCTTGTCTCCTTCAATTACTTCATACCCTAACAAATTGATAGGGGAGGTTTTGGCGGAGAATTTTTTAAAGTCAGACTCGGGCAGCCACACTTCTTTTTGTGTCAGCTTATTGGCCTGCTCCCGCAGGTCCACGCCTTCCAGCTTCAGATAGATCTCTTCTTCCGATTTGATCTTGGTGCTCTCGATGAACCAGGGTATAAAGCTTTCCTTACGCTCTTCCACAAATATGGCTTTCAATCCCTTCAGTGAGGTCTTTTTACCCAGGCTGTGTTTCAGGATCAGTTCTCCCTTCAGTCCGAACGTGCTCACCAGCTTGCCGATCTTAAAATATTCTGTCATCAGAAGGCAAAGATAGGAGATTGATTAGCGGAACAGATTGGAGGGATGTCAAACGGTTGACTTCAGACGTCAGCCTTCTGGCGTGCTTGTTTACCACGGAGCCACTGCGGCACGGAGTTCCAGGGAGACGGCTTCGCCGTTTTGGTTTCTCGCGGAGGCGCTGAGAACGCGGGGACTGCTTCGCAGTCTTTTTATTTCGCCCGGAGCTAAGGGGCTAAGGAGAATACATCTTTACGGGTATCGGGCATTTTCTATTGTACCGCTGGCGTAGGAAGCAGCAGGGCTAAGAGGATAAAGGAGATCAAAGAGATAAGGAGGGCTGCTGCGCAGCGTAGTGCTTTGTGGCCACCTTTCCTTCATTCACACGGCTGGCTCTAAGAGGGAGAAGGAGGAGAATAAGAGGAGCCTTTGAGTTGGCCTTTCTCTGTTATCCGACTTCGTCGTTGTCATCCCGACGAAGGAGGGATCTTTTACGACCTATCTATCGCAGGAAGAGTAAATGTGCAAGTCCAGACCGTCATTGCGCGTGTCCGCCTCTGGCGGAAGGACGCAGGACGCCTGTCCCGTCTTTAGCGGGAAAGCAATCCCCTGCACCTCCAGGCTGCCCTACGCAAAACCTACCGCAGGAAAAGTTCCTAACCAGGTACGCCCACTCCTTACTCCTCACTGATCACTCATCGGCCAGAATGCCTCATCCTTCGTAGTGACTCCCTAGTGAAAGCATAGAGAAGCCGTATGGAAAGCCAGGTGAAAGGGTGTTTCACCCGAATTCTATTCCTGCCAGCTCGACCTTTGCAGTAAGATTTCTTCTCATATGAATCAGCTTACTGGTACGGTACTTCCATGGCTGGGGTATGGGAGTGCTATGGAGTTGGTATGGAGGCGGTATGCTTTCACTATGCTTCTACAACGAAGGATGAGGGACGTAACCGGGGACGATCTATGTCTTCTCCTTGTCTTAGAGTGGGACTAGATTGTCTAATGTTTGACAGTCTTAATAGATTGGGGACGTTCCGGGCAGGAGAGGTTTTCGATAAAATGGTGCTTTTAGGTGGGAGTCAGTATGGGAGAAATCAACAATCAGCGATCAGTAAGGAGTGGGGCGTTTTTAGATCCGGTCTTTTCCTATTTATTGTTTGGGCGTAGGGGCGTCTTATGGTGCGGGAGATTGCTTCGTCCTGCGTCCTCGCAATGACGGCCTGAACTCGGGAACAGGCTTTTCCTACCATAGCCAGGTTTTATAGGAATTCGCTTTTCTCCTTCTTTCTTCGTTTTTCTCCCTGTTTCTCCTTGTTTCTCCTTGTTTCTCCTTGTTTATCCCTGATTGGTACCTGACCCTTTTCACCATTCTAGTTTTGTAGCCGGAAAGGGGAATTCTATAGCACGGTTTATCTCTTTCCTGCAGTTCTTTGACACTCCGAAAGGAGAATGGATTTGTCATGCATGGTCATGACATCTTATAAAATTTAGATATTAGGCTGGTCAGCCTTGAAGTCGCTATGGTAACAGGTCACGCTAATAACCGAAGTCTGATATCTGGCGTCTGAAGTCTCTTTAAAACTTCGGACAGTTCAGCTTCTTCGCATTCGGGTCGCTTGGCTTTTTGATGTAGATCAGGGAGATCTCCGCACCACCGCGCATGTTGGAGGCAGGCTTGAGGCTGGAAACATTCACATCATAGGTGGCACCCAGGTGAAAATCACCGAATTCCAGGCCGATGTAAGGAATAATGGCGTCGCCCAGGCGAAACCAGCTGCCTAAATAAAGATTGGTGGGGGCACTTTCGTCCTGGCTCAGGTTCATCATATAGGCGCCGCCGATCACCGTATTGGTGGCATTGGCCTGGCGACTGTGGTTGGCACTGAAATGAAACTGATTGTAAGGTCCTACTGGTACCATTCCCCCGGCCTGTAAGGTGAGGCGGGTTGGAAGGTAGTAGTTGCCCTGATCGGTAAAGGTCTCTTCATGCCGGTTGATATGATACATGGAAGCTCCGACATAGATGTTGTTGTAGCCGTCTGTAGTTCCATTATACAGGATGCCGGCATTCATATCGAAATAGGAAAGATTGAGCTTGTAATTGGCAAAGTTCTCCGTGGTAAGTCCGGTGAACCCATCGGAACGCAGCATATCCTCAAACTTGAGGCTGGCTACGTCCAGGCGCTTACTTACGTACGTACCCTGAAAACCGATACCCAGCTGGTGGAACCCATTCTCATCGAGCGACTTATGATAGGCCGTGGAAAGTGCCAGGTAGTTATGCTGCAGTACGCCATTACCGCTTTTATCGGTGAAGGCCATGAGGCCGATGCCAAACTGGTCGAATTCAGAGATCCTGTTCTTTAGGATGCTGCCATCTACAGAAATAGTGGCGGTGGTAAAGGCATTATTGATGGTAGGCCATTGGTTCCTGTAATTACCGGCCACCCTGAAAACCCCATTGAATTTGCCTGTAAGCGCCGGATTCAAGGTGAGCGGCGAGGCAAAGAACTGGGAGAAATTAGGGTCTTGGGCCCGCAGCGCACCCGCTGCCAGCACCAGTACAATAAACAGGGTAACCTTTCTCATTCAGGAACAGTTAGGCGGGTAAATTACAAATAATGCCCTGTTTGGCAAAGAAATTTTCTAGGACTGGATCTTGGCTCCGTAAGCCAGGTCTCCGGCATCTCCGAGGCCCGGAACGATGTATCCCTTGGCAGTCAGTTCCTCGTCGATGGCGCCGCACCAGATGATGGCTTCAGGCACTTCCTTTCTCAGGTATTCGATGCCCAGCGTGCAGGCGATAGCCGTAACAACATGGATGGCCTTAGGCCGGCCCTCTTCCTTTAGGTACTGAATGGTTTTGACCAGCGAAGCCCCGGTGGCCAGCATGGGATCGGATATGATCAGCGTGCGGCCGTCGATCTCCGGACAGGAAAGGTATTCCAGCATGATCTGGAAGGATCCGTCCTTTTCATGCTTTCGGTAAGCGGAAACAAAGGCATTGTCCGCCTTGTCGAAATAACTGAGCAGGCCATTGTGCAGTGCCAGTCCGGCCCGTAAAATGGTAGTGAGCACCGGTTGTTCCTCAAGCAGCTCGCAAACGGCGGTACCCATAGGGGTCTGCACTTCCTTTTCCACATAGGGCAGTTTTTTGCTGATCTCGAAAGCCGCCACCTCGCCGATACGCTCCAGGTTGCGGCGGAACCGCATCCGGTCTTTCTGAATATCCACATCGCGGAGTTCTGCTACCCAATTACTTACCAGAGAGTGTCCTTTGCTTAAATTGATTACCATGCGCTGAATTTCTACCTTCGCCCAAAATTAGAATTCCCCACGTAGAAATAAGAAACAGTTTTATGGTTTACAGAGCAATCGGTTTAATGAGCGGCAGTTCGCTCGATGGATTGGATATCGCCTTTGCGGAATTGAATGAGCAGGCCGGACAGTGGAGCTATGAAATACTGGCTGCAGACTGCCTGCCCTATAGCGTTGAATGGAAAGAGAAACTGCAAAACGCCACGTCGCTGAATGCTCTGGATTACCAGTTGCTGCATACGGCCTACGGCCACTACCTGGGACAAATGGTGAACCGTTTCATCGACGCCAATAACCTGCATTTTAAGGTAGGACTGATCGGCTCGCACGGCCATACCACCTTTCACGTGCCGGAAAAGCTGATGACGGCGCAGCTGGGAGATGGCGCAGCGCTGGCTGCAGAAACCGGTCTGCCCGTAGTGAGCGACCTCAGGGCGCTGGACGTGGCTTTCGGCGGACAGGGAGCGCCCATCGTTCCGATCGGCGAGCGCTTGTTGCTGAAGGATTATGACCTGTACCTCAACCTGGGTGGCATAGCCAATATTTCCTTTAATGATCCGGACCATTACACCGCTTTCGATATCTGTGCGGCCAACCGGGTCCTCAATATGATTGCAGCAAAAGTGGGCAAGGAATATGATGCAGGCGGTAAGATGGCTGCCGAAGGAGCCATCTATGAAGAACTGCTCACCCGGCTGAACGCGATGGACTATTATGCACTCCCCGCGCCGAAGTCGCTGGCCAATGATTTTGGTACCGATACTGTTTATCCAGTTGTGGCCTCTTATGGTCTTTCCCAACAGGATGAACTGCGAACTTATGTGGAGCATATTGTGATCCAGATCGCGGGAGCCATCGCTACCCATTTTGAAAAAGCTGGGGCCGATCCACGCATGGCTAGAAAACTACTGGTAACCGGAGGAGGCTATTTCAATACGTTTCTCATTGAAAGACTTCGCGAAGCCCTGGGTTCCCTGCAGGTTGAAGTGATACTTCCTGATACCAACCTGGCGCAGTACAAGGAAGCATTGATCATGGCTTTTATGGGCGTGTTGCGCTGGCGCCAGGAATACAATGTAATGGCTTCCGTGACCGGAGCCTCCCGTAACAGCATCAACGGGGCCTTGTGGATCGGGCAGGAAGCGTAGTTTGATTAGCTGATGTGATGATCAGCAATTTAGCTACTCCATGCTCAGATAATAGAAAAGGTATCGCCGTCAAATAATCCGAGATCGCTCAGCTTCAGGTGAGGGATCACCAGCAGGGCCATAAACGACAGAGTCATGAAGGGAGCGGAAAGGGTGGAACCCAAAGCCTTCGCCGCCTGATCAATTGCCGCATACTGCTGTGCTACTTCGTAGCCGTCACGTATACTCATCAAGCCGGCCACCGGCAGTTCCAGAACCAGGTCTTTATCACCAACGCAACTAACACCTCCTTTACTTTCGATCAGCAAGTTAACAGCACGGGCCAGTGAAGCATCGTCCACGCCAACGGCTACGATATTATGAGAGTCATGCGCTACGGAAGAGGCAATAGCCCCTCGTTTCAGCTGAAAGTTCTTTATGAACGCCGCAGCAACCGGCGCGTTCCGAT
>DATAHC010000386.1:0-13585 GCA_036263415.1 Flavisolibacter sp. | reverse complement strand
AACCAGTGAGTCCAATACGGAAATGGTGAACATGGCCCTGAAAGGCGTGAAGGATGTGATCAATGAAATACGGTCCATGTCCCGCACCCTGGTGCCCCATACGCTTAAGGACCTGGGTTTGGTTGAATCGATCCTGGAGTTGACAGAGGTGCTCCGGCAAACCCAGTTACTACAAACGCATTTCGACTATTCAGGTTTCGAAGAAGAGCAGCTTCCGGAAAACCAGAAGCTGACGCTTTTCCGGATTGCACAGGAACAGTTCAACAACATTGTAAAGCACGCAGAGGCCAGCTCCATTAGCATCAAACTCCGGAGCGATCTCAAAGGAGTAACGCTTGAAATTCAGGACGATGGCAAGGGATTTGACCCCGCCAACAGGCGCAAAGGCCTGGGTTTTACCAACATACGTAACCGTGTGGAGTTGTTCGGTGGTAAAAAGGAATTAGTAGCACAACCTGGAAAAGGCTGTTCCCTTCGCATTTTTATGCCCGCTCTGCCGGTTGAGCCGGCTGTATAATGGAATACTTCCCTCAGCTTCAAATTGATTCGGTTAACTTTGCGCCTTCTTACAGCCAAATGAGTGACGCAATAAAACATGAATGCGGCCTGGCCTTCTTACGGTTACGGAAGCCTTTCTCGCACTACCAGCAACAATACGGATCGGTTCTCTGGGGATTGAATAAGCTTTACCTGCTGATGGAAAAGCAGCATAACCGGGGACAGGATGGAGCTGGCGTAGCCGCTGTGAAATTGAATGTGGAGCCAGGATATCCCTTTCTTTCGCGCATGCGCAGTAGCCAGAATCAGCCTATTGCCGATATCTTCAAGCAGATCGGTGAAGAGTTTCAGGAGCTGCAGAAATTCAATCCTGAAATTGGTAATTATGCCGGCCTGATGAAAGGACATTTATCCTTCCTCGGAGAATTACTGCTGGGGCATTTGCGTTATGGTACCCAGGGTAAAAATAATGTGGAATTCTGCCACCCCTTTATAAAACGCCATACGATCCCTTCCCGCAATCTGGCACTTGCCGGAAATTTCAATCTGGTCAATACCGATGAGTTATTCGAGCTGGTGAATATTGATCCGGGAGTGTTTCAGAAACAAAGCGACCTGGCTGCTATGATGGAGGTGATCTATCATTTTATGGTGCAGGCCGATGAGGCCAATCCACAGCAGATGGATATCGTAACCGCTCTGAAAAAGGCGCTTCCCCTGTTTGATGGCGGCTTTCATGTGGGCGGTGTAACAGGCAATGGGATCGGTTTTGTATTCCGTGATGCCCATGGTATCCGGCCTTCCTATTACTATATCAATGACGAGGTAGTGGTGGCTGCTTCAGAAAGAGCGGCTATCCGCACGGCTTTCAATGTAGGTGAAAATGAGGTAAGGGAATTGATGCCTGGCCAGGCACTGATTGTATTGGAAAACGGTGAGATACAGCTGGAGCAGGTACTGGAGCCGAAAGAACGGAAAGCCTGCAGCTTTGAACGGATTTATTTTTCCCGCGGCAGTGATGAAAAGATTTACAGCGAACGGAAAGCCCTCGGTTATAACCTCAGTAAGCAAGTGCTGGAATCCATCGATTTCAGCCTTAAGAATACCATCTTCTCCTTCATTCCCAATACGGCTGAAGTCGCCTTTTACGGACTGATCAAAGGATGCGAGGATTACCTGAATCAGATCAAGGTGGAACGCATCGCCTCCTGGGGTAGCCAGGTGGATCCGGAAAAGCTGTCTGAAATGATCAACCGCAAGGTGCGCATGGAAAAGATCGCTATCAAGGATGTGAAGATGCGGACGTTCATAACGGAAGATGTGAACCGCAATGAAATGGTGCAGCACGTATATGACATCACGTATGGTACCGTTCAGAAGCAGGTCGATACCCTGGTGGTGATCGACGATTCCATTGTACGCGGAACTACATTGAAGGAAAGCATTATCCGCATGCTGGCACGCCTGGAGCCGAAAAGGATCATAGTTGTGTCCTCGTCCCCGCAGATCCGTTACCCCGATTGTTATGGTATCGATATGAGCAAGCTGGGTGATTTCATTGCTTTCAATGCCGCTATTGAATTACTTAAAGAGCGTGGCAGGGAAGACCTCCTGAAAGAGCTGTATGACCAATGCAAGGAGCTTTTACGAAACAATCAGCTGCATACGGTAAATGTGGTGAAACAGATTTATAAATCCTTTACCAATGAAGAGATCACGCACAAGATCGCACAACTGATCCGCCCGGCAGATGTTTCCGTTCCGGTTGATGTCATTTTTCAAACCATTGAATCACTGCATCAAGCCTGTCCTAATAATACGGGCGACTGGTACTTCACCGGAAATTATCCCACCCCGGGTGGTAATCGTGTGGTAAATACAGCCTTTATCAATTACATGGAAAAAAAGAACACAAGAGGTTATTGACAGGGTATGGAATTCTGATAGCGTCTTGAAGTAAATCGCTCTTTTTTTACCAGATGCCATTCGGATGGTGTAAACTGTAAACCTGTATACAATCTGGTTTGGGGCTGGTTTGTAGCTTCATCGCCATGTACTATTCCAGACGTACCGGCATTCTTACACTGCTTTGTTTTAACCTCTTATCCTGTAGCCAACCCTCACCGGAAATAAAGGCTTATAATGATCAGCTGGTAGCAATAACCAGTATAACCCATAAAAAAGGCAATCTTCTGGGCCGTGCCATCGGTGAAGCCCTGATCGACAGGGATTATAATCAATTGCGGCCCTTGCTGGGGGAAGCCACAAATCTCATCCTGCAGAATCTCGACAGCGTTAAACAGCTGCAGCCTGTCAGGGGGGGTGAACCATTCAGGGAGGCAGTATTGGATTTATTGCAGTTCGAGCGGCTGATCTTAATCGATGTAATGAAGCCTTTGAATGAACCGCCCGCTAAGCTGTCCGATGATATTATTCAGTCTATCATGAAAAGACTTTTCGAGCTGGATCAGGCGGAACAGAAAAAATTCGAGATGGTAAAGGAGCGGCAAAAATTATTTGCCAATCAGTTCGGTTTGCAGGTAGATGATTCGGAAGTATAGCCGGATAACAAGGCATGCAGAAAATGGTCAGTATCTTCATATGCTAAAATGCAACTCGAATGAAAACACTGATACTGGTCCGTCATGCAAAAAGCAGTTGGAATGATCCCGGAGTCAGCGATATAGACCGGCCTTTGAATGACCGGGGTAAAAAAGATGCGCCGGAAATGGCGGAACGGTTGAAGGCAAAAGGGATTTCTATTGACCTGCTGGTTTCCAGTCCGGCAAAGCGTGCCCGCAAAACGGCAAAGCTGTTTGCCGAGGTCCTGGATATGGACAAGGATGCTATACAGATCATTGATGATCTCTACCTGGCTACTCCCGCTGCCTTTCAGCAAGCGGTTTCAGGTCTGAAGAATACCTGTCATACGGTCGCATTGTTCTCACACAACCCTGGAATTACAGAGTTTGCCAATACACTCACGACCACCAGAATTGATGATATGCCTACCTGTAGCCTGCTGGCAGTGGAAGCGGCGGTGGAGAGCTGGGAGGAATTCGAATCGGCAAGCAGGCGTTTCATTTTCTTTGACTACCCGAAAAACCCTTCCTGATTACTGTTTCTTCAGGCGCAGCTCCACATTATTGCCATCTTTCATGGCCAGTGCGGAAAGGTTCCTGTCAACCACACTCCAGTGTTCATTCAGGGAGGTAATCTGCGGATTGCTGCTGTTGATCTGTAAGGCTATTACTTCATTCCGGTTCACGTCGTGCACCAGGCTCCAGTTGCCGGTTGCCACCTGACTGCCTTGCTCTATGGTCAAAGTTCCATCACCACGGAAATGAAAGGCATAATTCAGGAACTGCTCCGTCCTGTTTTGTCCGGGGAAATAATAATCGACTGTCCAGTTGCCTTGTGAAATGATTTCTCTGGTGGAAGTGATCGCATCCTGTTGAGGAGAACAGGAAGATAGAGATAGGATCAAAAGCAGTACGCCAAAGACGCTGTTCAGGTATTTCATTGATTTGGATTTGGAAGTCTAAAATAGGGAATGTTTGTAAACCGGACACTAGTAGAAATACGTGGTTTTAGACCTTCGGAAAACTGCAGCCAGAAATAGGTGGCGAGGGTGCTTTCAAGCCTTGCCCGAACCTAACTGTTGAACAAAATGGGATACTGCTTCTGCTGCTGGGGATTCTGCCGGTATGTCGGGCAGGCGGTATGCAAATACTGCCGCTTTTTTCAGAGCAGTGTCAAGATCAAAACGATGTTGTGTCATAAAGGGTGCAAATCCGATGCGTTCCAGATGAACAGCCAGGTATTCTTGTTCTGTTTGACCGGGAGTGGGTATCAGAAAGCTTTTCTTTTTCAGGGCGGCCAGATCCATGATGCTGCTGTAGCCGGACCGGCAAATAACCAATGAGGCATTTTGCAGGATAGTCTGTAAGGCTTCGGCAGGCAAATGATTATAAACCGTTACCGAATCCGAAATATAGGGAGTGCTGCCTTCTTCCGGCAATCCCCGTAAAACAATGGCTTTACTGGTAAAGTTTTTCAATTGTTTTATAACATGGTTTTCCAGTAACGTCCTTTGGGGTTCCGGGCCGGATAGCAGGAAGACAAGGTGGCTTGTTGAAGGGTCTTGCTCCGCCTGCATACGGGATAGGGTACCGAGGTAATGAACCGGGATCGCAGGCTTCTTCCGTGGATGTGAAAGGGAACCTGCCAGATTGGGAGTTCCTGCAAAATCAGGCACCCAGCATTGACTAAAGCGACCGATAAAACGATAGTGCAGCTTTTGAACAAGGGAATCTGCAACGCTTCCAAAACCGGAATGGATCCGGAGCTGATGGGTTATAAAAACGGTTGGAAGGGTAGCATGGTACAGGCCATAGCGGTTATCGGAGATCACCCCGTCTATCGAATGATTACGCAACAGTTGCTGCATCCAGATTTTCTCTTTTTTTATAGTCCTGAGAAGCCGTGGCAGTTGAGAAATCAGGCGCCAGGTGAAAAGCACTTTACGGCTGGCATAGCGTATCTGGTAGCCCTCCAGCGGCAGGAATTTCAGATTGGGGAATTCTTTTTCCAAAATTGCCTGTGTGGGGCCCGAAGCAGCGACCAATACCCTACATTTTAGCTTTAGTAATATTTTAATGATTGGGATACAGCGGGTAGCATGTCCCAATCCCCAATCCAGTGGGGCTACGAGCACAACAGGCTTGGCCGGAGGATCTGGTGCGTCCATCTATTTTTTCATCTTTTGCTGGCAGAAATACTAAAAAGCGTGTAAAATAGTTTAATTTAGAAAACCTCTTATGAAAAGACTAATTTATATGGCACTGTTCTTGACTTTCATTACAGTAGCCGGATGCAGCAAAAATTACTATTCTGGAACCGGTAAAGGTGGTGGCGGCTGTGGCTGTCCCAGTAAGAAAGGAATGGTGGGTTATTAAACATCACTGGAAATGAATAACTACAATCGCGATTTGCTATTGCTTTACAAGGAGGACGTTTATAACGACGATCTTATTCAGCATGAAGTGGAATGCCTGCACCAGATTCTTCTGCAGGTGGAGTGTGAGGAGGTTTTTTGCCTCGCTCATGAACTGGTAACACGCTCTAAGATCACGAGCAAGCCTGGAGCCATTAGAAAAGCAACAGCAAAGGCGAACCTGAAGCCCTTTCATTTTCTCCTCAACAAAAACTGATCAGCTTAGTTTTCCCAGTGCGTCTGATAGTTTCCGGAGCATTTCATCGATCTCCTCTTTTTTGCACGTTCCTACACTCAAACGGTACCAGGGCGAATTTTTCGATGCGCCGAAAGCATAGAAAGGAACCACAGCCAGACTGGCTTCCTGCAATAAATAAGAGGTAACATCCGCCTGTGTTTCCAGCATTTTTGCTTCCTGTGTTTTCTTTCCGGCAAGATCCAGCTTGATGGTCAGGTAAATGGCGGCTTCGGGAGAAACGGCATCTACATCATATCCTTTGTTCTTGAGCTGAATAAAGCCTTCGTAAATACGGCGCAGTCGCTCTTCGAGCTCGCTTTTGAAATGGACCAGGTAACGGTCGATAGCCTCTTTCTGTCCCAGGAATTTCGTCAATGCCTTTTGTTCTGCCATAGGTGCCCAGGCCCCTACATGCGAAAGTATAGCCTTCATTTTATTCAGAACAACAGCAGGTCCCATACTCCAGCCAACGCGTACGCCCGTAGAGGCAAAAACCTTACTGATGGCGTCAATGAAGATGGTATAATCGCGCATCTCAGGATGCATGGTTACCGGATCATAGTGCTCAATACCGTTATAGGTAAGATGCCAGTACATTTGATCAAACAGCACATAGAGTTTCTTTTGACCTTCCGGCCTTCTCTTATTCTCTTTCACTACCAGGTCGCAGATCGCTTTCAGTTCTTCCTTGCGGAATGTAGTGCCGGTCGGGTTCTGGGGCGAGCATAAGGCCAGAAAGCTGGCATCCTGGATATGGGGTTCTATAGAGGCTGCAGTGGGCATGAAATGATTCTCTGCCGTAGCTTCTACAACTACATGCTCACCTTCCACGAAATGAACGTAATGATTATTATTCCAGGAGGGAACGGCATAAATAACCTTATCTCCTTTATCACAAATGGCTCTGAACAGTGCATAGATCAATGGACGGCCTCCGGAAGCGATCAGGATCTCATCGGTAGAGTAGTCCAGGCCCTGGTAGGTTTTTGCAAAAGCGCTCACCGCCTGTCTCAATTCCAGGCTTCCTTCACCGGGAGGGTAATTGGTGAACTTCTGACGGTATGCTTCCACAATGGCATCTTCCAACTCCTGCGGGATCGGAAAGATCTGGGGATCGAAATCACCGACCGTAAAATTATAAATACGCTCGCCCTTACGGATGCGCTCACGGATCTCACCACCCAGTTTTACAATTTCAGAACCGATCAGTGTTTCGGAAAGATGTGACAGTTTCATGCGCCTCTTTGAATTTCCGGCAAAAGTAAGGAAAAGCCAATGTGCCGTGGTAATAAGCTAAAGGATTCAAACAGGAGGCAGCCTTAAAATCCTAAGGCAACAGAAACCTGCCCCGAATGGAATAGAAGCCTTCAATCAGCTTTAACAGGGAACATAGGGTTAATAGCATACGTATGGAATTTGACTACATCAGCGTCTTAATATAAAAACCAGTTATGAAGAAAAATCTTTTAATGGCCTTATTGCTTCTTACTACAGGGCTGGCCGGGTATGCACAAAAAAAGAAAGCACCTCCTCCGCCGCCGCCTCCTGCAGTTGCCATGGAAGCACCCATGCCGCCTCCTCCGCTGGCTCCTGATGCGCCACTGCCTCCGGTGGAACCTTTAAAAGTGAAAGTGAATAAGGTGCCGCAACCTCCGGCTTCACCTTCAAGGCCGCCATTGGCTCCCCCGCCGCCACCTGCACCTCCAAAGTCGAAGACAGTCTCTATATAAGTAAGAAGCCCCTTAGAAGGGGCTTCTTACTTATTTGTAGGCACTTACGGTGCCTACCAGCTTTCCGCTGTCGGTTATAATATTTCCATGGGCATCTACAAACAGCTGCGTGCTGTTGTCATAGATCATAAAGGGATAGCGATTACTGTTCAGCACAGCCAGTTTGCCAATCACCTGCACCTGATTATGGCTGTATTTCACTACATTTTTTTGCGAGGTGATGAAATACGCAGTTTCAGGGTCGGCATTAAAGCGAATGCGGGCCGCTACGGCATTCTGTTCCATTCTTTCAGGCTGTAGGGTGGGCACTGACGGAACAATGCGCGGAGCCGGACGGCTAACGGATGCCGTAGACCTTCCATTGGCCTGGTCATCGGCATGATTCCATCCTTTGGCTATGGCGTCCAGCCTGTCATACTGAGCAGGGTGGGTAGCAGTAGCCCGTTGCTGGGCAGCGGTACGCATGGCAATCTGTGCCTCTTCCAGGCTGGCTCCCATTTTCCGCAGCACAAATCCGGAAAATTCATCAGCTTCCAGTTCCAGGGCCGGCTGACTGCCTCCCTGGGAAACAGTGTGTCCATCCAGGTGATGGCCGATCTCATGAGCCAGTACGCTGATGGCAGCCCATTTGGTGCCGGTAGTTTTTGTTAGCTGAGCAAAGAAATTGGGGTTATACAGAATATAGCGCTTACCGGCATAGGTTACCGCCGCAGCGTTGGGTACATTCGCAGCAATCACTTCGAAGTTGGGTTTCAAACCCACGGCATCCATGATCTGATCCGTGATCAGGCTTCCTTCAGTGGAAGCGGAGGACACATTACCCGGTGTTTTCCATGAAGTAACCGCATCATGCTGTCCGATCCTCGCTGTATTCTGTGCCAGGGCAGAACCAGCGGCAAACAGCACGAGAAAGAACGATAAAATGATGTTTTTCATAGTAAAAATTCCTTGTTTTTTAGTAACGCTAAAGGGTCATTTTCTGTGCCGGATACTGTTAAGAATCCGGCCCAAAACTCCTATTAACAAGGACTTAGGTGAAATAAGGTTAAAGCCTGAAAAAGCTAACCGCGACTGCTTTTCCGGTATCTTTTTATTAAAACGGTAATGAAAACGGAGAGGATCAAAAGGGAGTAAAGTAAGGAGAAAGAATTTCCGGAACGGTGCGTTTTTGAGGAAAAAGGGGAAGACGAAGAGGTCGGCTTGCCATACGTTAATTCATAGCCTGCATTTTCATTGATTTTATTATAATTAGCCAGGTAATCTTTCAAATGATCCGGATCTACATGATCGCTCAGGTTTTCGTATTCGTAAAGCAGACTGATTTTGCTGCCGAAACCGGATTCGTTATAGGAAAAAACAAAGGCGGAATCACGGATGGTATCCTCATAGGTGGTACTGCCCCAGTCTTCAGGTAAGCTGATCAGGATCTCTTCTTTATATTTTGCCGGGTAGCTCAGGCTAAAGGGCATCGTGCGTCTGGAATCCTTGGGTTTTCTCAGGCTGGCATCAATGGTAAACGGAAAGAAAAAAACACTCTTTACGCCTTCCTTGGCTTTCCAGAAGTCGGTGATGGTATAATATTCTGTCGTAACAAAACTGCCATTTTCCTGCTCCGTATAGGCGATGCTGTCCGCATCAATATGATCAAAATAGCCGGTGAGGTATTCCTTATAGCTTTTCAGCATCTCTGTTTTCGAAGTGGTTTGAAAATTACTTCGGGCATTGTCGGCATAATAACCTCTGTTGGTAGTTTTGATAACCAGCTCTGCCAGGCCGGTCATATCCCTGACGTTGAAATTGCTTTTTATGAGCACTTCTCCCGGGTCGGTCCTGGGTATGAGCGTCAGTCCTACACTACTGTCTTTTAAAACGATCCCCGTTTTATAATCGGGATAATAGAGGGTTTTCAGCGGTCCTCTTTGATAGGACAGCGTTGGGTCAAACCAGTACGCTCTGGAATACAGTACTGCTTTTACCGTGCAATGGTCAAAGGTGTTCGGAGAAGGAAGCCAGTTGGTAAGCGTAGTGCCTGCATACGTATTGATCAGCACCGGATAGGCGGTTACGCCCAGGTCCTGAAGCAGGGCGCACAGCAAATAGGATTTATCCTTGCAGTCACCAAAGCGTTGGCGCAGCACCTGGTTGGGATCATGGGGTTTATAGGCGCTAACGCCCTTTTCAATTCCCAGGTAACGGATCTCATCCTGAACAAAACGCAGGGCGGCGCCTACCTGTTCTTCAAGGGTCGTATTACGAGCCCTGATCTCCTGGACCTTACTCTGGAATAGTGCGGAGCGTTTGAAATCGAAAGGGAAGAGGGCATTGGCCCAGTTCTTCACTTCATTCCAGCTGGCGTATTCACTGGCTCTGATGGTAGCATAAGGGTCATACCATTCCGGTGTTCTTTCTTCCATTTTCAACCCTTTCAAATTGCTCAGGGTCCATTCATAAGAGCGTTGCCCGTTGGCAGCCAGGATAACCGGTTGGGGCACGGCGCCTTTGGAAGAGAGATACATTTTTCGTCCTTCAGGTACCATTAGTTTATAGGTGGTATGATATACCGGTACGCTGAAGCTCGCTGTGAACAGTGCGGTGAACTTATTCTGGTAAATAGGGTTGAATCCTTTCAGGGAATAGCTGTATTCAATAATGTCTCCTTTCCTCACATCTTCCAGCAAGAGCAAGGCGGTCAGGCTGCCGTCATACAAATGCTCGTCTTTGTCTTTTTCTTCCTGAATAATCCGAAAACGGTTTGCCTGGAGCTTATTGATGCTTTGACCGTCCCGTATAATACGGATTGTATGAAAGAAGAGCTTTTCATAATCCGGATCATAATTCACCGATACTTCAGAGCTGTTCTGCACTCCGGCATCGGAAAGTACTTTCAGGGCAATTTTATAATAGGTGGTCGTTTCAGATAGGGATACCTGGCGTTCATAATCCAGGTCTACATAACCGTCTTCTGCTTCTTCATCCAGCTGGGTCGCTTTATAATCAATTACAGGGTGCGATATCCAGGAAGGCTCACTGGCTATCGGAACGCTTTGTGAAGAGCCGGTTATGGGTATAATAAAATAGACTATACAGAGTATAAACAGTCGGTTCATAAGTGATGGTTGCTGCCACAAAATAGATTTTTTTCACGGCGCAATAGGTAATCTGATAGACAATTTCTTCAGGAAATGGGTAAGTGAGAACCGTAACGGTAAGCCTCATTACAAAAGGTGACACTACAGCATTAAAAAAGGCAGGAGTCCTGCTCCTGCCTTTTTTAATGCTGTCTGGTATTTAAAATTAAGTACGCCTGGTGCTTCTTACTCAATCGGTTTATAATCCTTGAATAAAGGCACACGGGTGGCTTCTACCTGCCTGCGGTAGGTCATCCAGGGGCCGGCGTAAAAACGGTTGATACGCTTTACGGCTGCATCGATCATACTTTCAGCATTCACCACCAGCTGCTCTTCCTGCTGGCCCGGTGCTACGCTTTTCGACATGATGTATTGCTGGGCCAGTTGCATGGTGCTCAGCACCATTACCTGGGGTGGCCTGGAAAGACCCTGGCGGTCTGAATTGCGGCCGCTCAGGAATTCACGGATATTCTTGATCGAGTCCTGTATGGCGGTAGTGGACCTGCGCAGCGAATCGGCTTCCTTGCCGCTGATGCCACGCAGCTGTGCCGTCATCTTGTTCAGTACCTCTTCCGATTCGGCCAGCTGGTCCATGCCGGTCACCAGTTTATCGGAGCTCTTGCGAAGGCGATCCAGCATTTTACGCTGGGCGGCTTTGGCAGCATCCGACTTGTCCAGCCTGGGATCGTCTTTTACGGTTATCATGGTAGAATCGCTTTCCTTTCCGGCCGTCAGCACTATTTTATAAGTGCCGGGGTATACCTGCAGTCCACCGGGTTCGGCTCCGCCGCCACCGGCGCCGCCACGACCACCCCCACCGCCCGCTCTGGAGCCCGGCTGGCGAAAGCCGCGTTCTTCCATACCCCACCACTGACGGTTTAAACCGGTATCGGCTTTCCACCGAAGGTTACGGATCACTTCATTCTTATCATTGTAAATGCGAACGTTTACACTATCCGGTTTCCGGTTGCCGGTGTCCTTGCCGGGCATAATAAAGTAAGAGATTTCCGCTCCTCTTCTCCGGTTCTCGGCATCCCATAAGCCCTGTGTGCTCCATTCATATCCCGGAGCGGAACGGAAGCTGGCCTGGTACGCAACCGGGGCTTCCAGTACGGTGAGTTTTTTAGTGAGTGCCTTGCCGGAGTTGGCGGCGAGCTTTCTTAACGGACGGATATCGTCCACGATCCATAAGGCTCTTCCGAAGGTGGCAATGGCCAGATCGGCCTCCCGCTCCTGTATGGCCAGGTCAAACGTAGATACGGAAGGGAAATCATCGTTCTTCCAGTGCTGGAACGAGGCGCCGTTATCGAAGCTTACCCAAAGGCCATGCTCCGAGCCGGCGAAGATCAGGTTGGGCTCCGTAGGGTCCTGCAACACGCACAGGGCATAGCCTTCTATATTTTTATTGGCCAGCATATTGGTCCAGGTCTTTCCATAATCCGAAGTCCGGAATACATAAGGTTTGAAATCGCCGCGACGGTAGTCATTCACTACAATGAAGGCTTCTCCACCATTGAAGCGCGAGGCGCGGATCTGCGGCACCCAGGCGCCTGTAGGCATACCGGGTATCTTGCCGCGGAAATTGGTCCAGGTCTTTCCGCCATCACGGGTCAGTTGCACATTGCCATCATCGGTACCCACCCATATCACACCCTTTTCCTTGGCGGAGGGTTCAATAGCGAGGATGGTGCAATAGTTCTCCGCTCCGGTGATATCGAGTGTCAGGCCTCCGTTTTCGGACTGGTCGATCTTGGCGGCGTCATTGGTGGTCAGGTCGGGAGAGATCGTCTGCCATCCGGCGCCCTTATCCGTGCTTTTATGCAGGTACTGGCTTCCGTAATAAATGGTACCATGGTCAAATGGATCCTGGGCTATGGCCGCATTCCAGTTGAAGCGCAGCTTACGGGTGGTATCCACGTCCGGTGGTTTGATGAACCAACGCTCGCCGGTTTTTACATTCAGGCGTTGCACGCTTCCGCCCTGGCTCATGGAATAGACCCAGTCGTTATTATCGGCATCGGGCATGGCATCGAAACCGTCACCACCGCCAATGTTGTTCCAGTAAAAATTGCGGATGCCGCCGCTCGTCCAGGTATAGGCCGGACCGTGCCAGGTGCCGTTGTCCTGCATGCCGCCCATAACGTTATAGGGAATCTGGTTGTCTACGTTGATATGATAGAATTGGCCTACCGGAAGGTTCTCATTGAAGTTCCAGCTCTTTCCCCGGTCGCGCGTTATGCCGATACCGCCGTCGTTGCCGTCCAGTATGAAATCAGGGTCGCTGGGCGAGATCCACCAGGCATGATGGTCCGGGTGAATGCCGGCATAGGGCAGTAGGGTTCGGAACGATTTTCCGCCATCCTCGCTCACTTCCACAATGTCATGAATGCTGTAGAGCCGGTTCTCGTTTTTGGTATCGACCGCTATATCCTGAAAATAGAAAGGGCGGTTGGTTACATACTGGGGGTCGCTGTTGATCAGTTCCCATTTAAAGCCTCCGTCGTCACTGCGGTACAGGCCATTCTTCGTGGCTTCTACCATGGCGTATACGCGGGAGGGCTGGCTCTTGGAGAACGCAATACCGATACGTCCGTAGTTCCCTGTAGGCAAACCTTCTTCCTTACCCATTTTCTTCCAGGTCTTTCCTCCGTCAATGGTCAGGTATAAGCCGCTGCCGGGGCCACCGCTCTTGAAGCTCCAGGGCGTACGGCGATGCTGCCACATATTGGCGATCAGCTTATTGGGATTGGAGGGGTCCATAGCCAGGTCGGCACAGCCGGAGGTATCGTTGGTATAGAGTACACGGTTCCAGCTGGCGCCACCGTCGGTAGTTTTATAAACACCGCGTTCGGGATGCTCGTCATAGGGATTCCCAATGGCCGCAGCATAAACGATATCGGGGTTGGTCGGATCGATAAGAATACGGTGCAGGTTCCGGGTCTTCTCCAGGCCCATACGCTTCCAGGTTCTGCCGGCATCCATGCTTTTGTAGATG
>DATAHC010000385.1:0-11770 GCA_036263415.1 Flavisolibacter sp. | reverse complement strand
ATTAGGAGCAAAACAGCTGGAATGGTTGGAAAAGGATCTGAAGGGACTTTCCAGCAGTACACCGGTTGTTGTGTTTGCTCATATTCCGCTCTGGTCGGTATATCCGGAATGGGGATGGGGTACCAGAGATAGTGAGATAGCCTTATCCTACCTCAGGCGATTTGGTTCAGTCTCAGTGCTCAATGGACACATCCATCAAACGATGCTGAAAGTGGAGGGGAACATTACATTTCATACCGCGGCATCCACCGCATTTCCACAACCTGTACCGGGAACAGCCCCTTCCCCGGGCCCGATGAAAGTGCCTGCTGAAAGACTCCGCAACGTATTGGGAATAACCAGCGTTTACTATGCAGAACATCAGCATACCCTTGCAATCACAGATACGCCTTTAATGGAGGATGAAAAAGTGGATGATACAAAAAGCCGTTAACTATGTGTAGGATTAATATTCAAACCAGAAGTATTCGGAGCGGTTTATTTGCAAGTCAGGGAAAAAAGCTTACTACAGTAAGCGCGATGGTGTTCGTAATATTGATTTCTGTATCAGCATTCGGACATGAAAAAAGCGGAGGTGAATTCAGCAACCTGAAGATTTTACCTAAAAATATAGATTCAAAAACATTGAACCGGATAATGGTGGATGATTTTTCAGATGGGCTGGGAGTATCCTGTATGTTTTGCCACAGCGAAAATAAAGACTCGCATAAAATTGATTATGCCAGTGATGATAATCCCATGAAGGAGCAGGCCCGTACAATGATGAAAATGACAATGGGTATCAATAAAAAGTATTTCGGGGTGAAGCATCCCCTGTTGAGTGATACGGCACTGGTAATTCAATGTTTAAGCTGCCATCATGGAACGGCATTCCCTTATCCGGCTGAATAGGATGACTTGAAAATATCAGGATAGCGATATAAATGGAATTTATTTAGGATATGTGAATACGTTGAATCGTATAGGAGCCGATTTGTTGTAGGATCATAATTTCATTTCACAATGCTGATGGTAATTCTTCAACTGTATAGCTTCCCGCTCGGTTCGAAACCCATCATAGTGCCGCTCCATATCCTGAAATAGTTCCAGCAAGGCATCGATTTCAACGAGTGAAAGTAAAGCCTTAAAGAACTCTTCCTTTACAAGAGGCAATCCTTTAAGGTAACCGGCATACCGCCCCCGCATTTCCTGAATAGCTTTTTGTACGCCTTCCCAGGCCGCAGCTTCCAGTAAGTGGTTACGGCAGGCGGCAATGCGCTCGGAGGCGGTCGGTGGCTTCATTTCTTCTCCGGTAGTCAGGTAGTGGCGAACTTCCCGGAAGATCCAGGGATAACCGATAGCGGCCCGGCCGATCATGATGCCGTCTATGCCATAACGATTTTTGTATGCAAGGGCTTTCGGTGCACTGTCTATGTCGCCATTTCCGAAGATCGGGATTCTGATGCGGGGGTTGTTCTTTACTTTTCCGATAAGCTGCCAGTCAGCTTCGCCTTTATAGAACTGCATACGCGTTCTTCCATGAATGGTTAAGGCCTGAATGCCGGCATCCTGCAGGCGCTCCGCAACTTCTTCTATATTGATATGCTGTTCATCCCACCCGAGCCTTGTTTTCACAGTCACCGGCAGGTGGGTGGCCTTTACACAGGCTTCTGTCAGCCGAACCATTAGCTTCAAATCTTTGAGTACGCCGGCCCCGGCTCCTTTAGCCACAATACCTTTTACCGGACAGCCAAAGTTAATATCCAGGAAATCAGGTGTAGCCTCATCTACAATGGCAGCGGCTCGGGCCATAGTGCCTTCATCACCACCGAATAATTGCACGCCTGTGGGGCGCTCCTGAGGCAGGATCTGAAGTTTCTTCTGGCATTTAAGGGTTCGGTTCACCAGGCCTTCACTGGAAATAAACTCCGTGAAGAGCAGGTCCGCGCCTTGTTGCCGGCAGAGCAGCCGGAACGGGGGGTCGCTGACATCTTCCATGGGGGCCAGCAGTAAGGGAAATTCAGGTAAATCGATTGAGCCGATTCTCATAGGTGCTTTTGAGGCAGGAAAGGTAGCACATTGGGCGCAACTGAAAAGGGACCCCGCCCATGGTAGTAGGCGGGGCTAAAGTAGGGTTGATTGGAACAGACCGGACTGCGCTACGCTAGGCTTTCTGGTAGTTGAACATCCAGCGGATTCCGAAACGGTCCAGGCAAACGCCCCAGTAGGCACCCCAGAACATATCCTGCATAGGCATGTTTTCGGTGGAACCTTCTGATAAGAGCCGATATAGCCGATCAGTTTCTTCGCGGCTGTCCGGCTCCAGGTTAATGGTGGTATTATTACCGATCTTAAGGGTATGGCCCATGCTTTCCAGCATATCCGTACCCATAAGTTGTGTGCCTCCTAAAATGGGTAAGGCTACATGCATTACTTTTCCTTTTTCTGCTTCGCTGAGAGGAGGCATGTCCGGAGAGGGTGGAATGTCTCCCATATACATGAAAGGAGCGGAATACTCGGTTCCGAAAACCGATTTGTAGAATTCGAAAGCCTCTTTGGTGTTTCCCATGAAATTGAGGTAGATCGATACTTTTGCCATGATGGTAGGTTTATAGTGATGAATATACTAAACGAATAATTCAGGCAGGTAGCGCGGACGACGAAAAGGAAGACCTTTGCCGAAGGTGAGAAAGCTGCGCCTTCTTTTGATGATAGGTAATATAGGAAACGATCAGCAGCACGAAGATCACCAGGGGAAAGAAGGTAGAGGCATGAATCCCGTCTACTACGGCCAGGGAAATAAAGGCTGAAATGAAGTCAAAGGCCAGGCCGGCATAAGCCCATTCTTTGATTCTTGAGGGAACCTGGGGTAGAACAATAGCCAGCGTGCCCAATACCTTGTATACCGTAAGCAGTATACCGAAATAGGCGGGATAACCCAGGTGCCTGATGCCTTCTTTGGCAAGCTCGGTTTGTGAGGTAAAAGCGGGCATAACACCTTCAAAAAGAAAAATGATTACGGTGGTAGTCCAGTAAAGGATCGTTGTCTTTTTCATGATGTATATTTTAAATTGGTTTAATGATTTTCAACAACACAAACCTACTCTGTTCTTTCAGGGAAGAGGGGGTGTTATCCTGACTGGTTTCGGGGCATTTGCGACAATTTTCCTGGTCATGCTGAATGCCTACATTTGAAACAGCAGGATTCATTGTTAAATAGGTTTACGTATGAAATGGAGATCAGTTTTCTTGATGATATTGTCTTTCAATCTGGTAGTACAGGCACAGAGCCAGGTCAATCAGTCTTTGAAAAAAGAGCTTGATAGTATTTATGGGGAAGATCAGAAATACCGGGAGCTGCTGTTTTCAGATCTGCTTAAAACAAAGGCCGATTCCATTGCGGCTTCCTATAAAGTGGCCAAAAATGAATTGCTCAATTACCTTATGCAAAAGATGCAGGTAACGGATTCATTAAACCTGATCAGGATACAGCAGCTTATTCAGCAGTATGATTATCCGGGGGCAAGCCTGGTGGGCAGTCCTGCAAATGAGGCGGCTTTCTATGTTATTCAGCATTCTTCTAAGATCGATGAGTTCCTCCCGGTGATTCGGAACGCAGCAGAAAAGAAAGAACTGCCCTTTCGTTTATATGCCATGATGCTCGATCGCTCCCTGATGTACAAGGGTGAAGAACAGATTTACGGAACCCAGGGAAAGGGAATTGAGGTATTCAGTAAGCAAACAGGAAAGAAAGAGTTTAAAATGATTATCTGGCCTGTAAAGGATGTAGAGAATGTGAACAAAAGAAGAAAGGAGGCAGGGTTTGAAAGTACGATAGAGGAGAATGCAAAACGTCTGGGGATCGATTATAAAGTATTATCACTTCAGCAGGTAAAGGAAATGACATCGAATTGAGATGATAATTGTTTCAATGTCCTTTTTTTTCAATTTTTGAATGGTATTTCAGGTACTCCGGCAAGGCTGCTGAACCATACCAGGGATAGATCTCCACTTCCAGCAAACCCGAACGGATGGTAGGATCTTCGGAAAGTAAGGCCTGGACTTCTTCAATCGTTTTGGCGTCCAGGATAAAGAGTCCCCTGTAATTTTTATCATTCTTCCCAAAAGGTCCGGCAACGATCAGTTTATGAGTGCTTGCCAGGTGACTGATCGTATTCATATGGCCGCGAAACAAACTATCAGCTACAGTCTTTTCATACGTTTTAGAGCCTGTTTTCAGTAATACGAAAAAATAATTCTTCATACCATAATCGTCTGCCCCTAATGAATCGGCAAGGGCCTTGTCATACGGCGGATGGGTCGACTGGCAAAAGCCAGTAAGGGTTATAAACAGGGAAAGTAGAACAGGAAGAACAGACTTCAATCCTTTATTACGGGTGGAGATAAGCATGGCGTTTGTTTGTTGATGTTTGCACTGGAACAGTAACTTCTTACAAATAAATATACGATAATCACTTGCCTTCATAAATTGGCTGATATTTAAGTATACGTCGGATTTGTCTGTTCGAACCCGGTTACTTTTTTGAAAGCATTTCAATGAATCCATCTTGCAAGGTCGCTGCTATCAGGAAAATTAGGCCCAGATTTAAAATGCTTAAAAGGATGGCCGCAAAACGCTTGATCCGGGTAAAGAAGTGGAGATTCGAAATAGTAGTATAGAGCAGCAATATAGGTAATTCGATATATCGGGTCTCCAGCGAAGGGTTTAAAAACTTGAATACTTGAATACTGGATACTAGGAGAAATAATAAAGAAAAGGTATAGAGCTGAAAAACAGCAACTTCTCCATAATTGTAGCCTGCTTTCTTAAAACACAGATAGGTGATCAAAGCATAAGCAGGAAAAAGGCAAATATGGAATAATACCCAGTAATGGTTGAAAAATTCTGCTTCATGCTGGTTGCCGGCCGACCAGAATTGCAATAAAGCTTTGTTAACCCAATAATAGATCAGGGCACTGATGGTAGCAGCAACAAAAAACATAGAAAAAGGCTTCTGATGCCGGGAACGGTCTCCTTCCATATATGCTTTTTGCATCTGGCCGGGAGCTACGATCAGTTTTTTGAGAGTATACGGAAACCCTTTATCTAAATGAGTGAAAAAATGAAATACTTCATGCAATAGGTCAGGAAGTGTGATACGCTTGACTTCTACTTTAATACCGCAATGCGAACAATAGGTACCTGCTACAGACTGGCTGCACGACCGGCATCGAACGGGTGTCTGAATTTCATTCATCTATTATTTACTTATCATTCTAAGATAAGCAGGATTCGCACGCAACCGGGAAACGCGAAGCTAATTTAAGCTTGGACATCCCGTTTTTTCCAGCGCTGTGCCAGGTAAAGTCCTGATATTACCAGTAAGGTACCCGCCAATGTGTAATAAGTAAGATGTTCGTGCAGAAGCAGGGCAGCATAGGCAAAGCCAAAAAGCGGACTAAGAAAGAGCCACAGGGCTGCCTGAACCGGGTCGCGGCGCACAAGGTAGAACCAAAGCTGTAAAGCGCAGATGGATACGGCAAAGATCAGCCAAAGCTCGGCGCCCCAGAAGCGGGGCGTCCAGTGTACGGCAGTCCAGTCAGTCGTGGCCAGGGTCGCTGGTATCAGGCACAACCCGCCAAGCAACACCTGCCAGCCATTGACAATCAGGGGAGCTAACTTCCATTTTACCGACGTATAGTATACGGTGGCAATGGAAACCGAGAGCATACCGGCCAGTAATATGAGCAGGCCCGCTAGGCTGCTGCTTTGCTGTTGCAGAACGGGCAGGGCGGCTACTGTAATACCGGCAAGGCCTAAAAAGATTCCCAATAGCTCAGCCCATTTTATGGGTCGCTTCAACCATAGGGAAGATAAGATGGCAATAAAAAGTGGATTCGTGGCTACGGCGAGCGAGCCAATACCGGCAGGTACTTCACGCAGGGCCCACACAAAAGCCCCAAGGTAAACAGTCGTATTCAGCAGGCCGAAGAGTAATAAGTGAAGCCACTCTTTACCTCGGGGCAGTTTATGGCGCTGAGAGGCCAGCCCGTAGCCGAAGCCAAGCATCAGTAACCCGGCTCCCAGAAAGCGAACCGTGGCCAGCAGAAAAGGGGGAACCTCCGTAATGCCGAATTTTGTGGCGACCGAGGCAGACGACCATAGCAGTATGAAACCAAGTCCGATAAGCAGTTGCTTCATAGGCACAAAGAAACAGGATAATGCGATAAACAACTTCCTGAGAAAATGAAAGGGCTTATCAGGGCTTTGATACGTTATTGTTGGTGCAGCTGCCCTGCAGCCCAGCTAAGACTGTAAAGTGCCTTTCGGTACTTAAGCTGAAGCTCAAGATATTTTTGTTGCGCTTCCAGCGCTTTCGCCTCCCGGCTGTTTACGAGGAAAAGCGAACTTTCTCCTTGCGAAAATTTGAGTTCTTCAAGGGAAACCAAAGATCGGTAACTCGTAATGATCTGAAGGGCTGTTTGTAACTGTTGTTGTAGCGAAGCGGCTTCATTATAATACTGTTGCAGTTTGATCTGTAATTCCCGCTGCTTCACGGAAAACAGCAGGGAGGTCTCTTTGATTTTCAATTGCGATTCCCGATAGCTCCCGCGTGCCTGACGTTGAAAGAGGGGAAGTTTAAAGGTTACCCCATAGGTGTAATTATTTTGAAGATAGGGGGAAGCCAGACTGAGTTTTTGAAAATAGTCTTTACTCAGCAGGTTTACCTTGCCATCTAGGGTAGGTAAAAGGTTCTGGAACTTCAGCTTTTTGTCGATGGTCAGGCTTTGAAGCTTATAACGGTAGATCTCCAGTTCCGGATGGCGTGCAAGCTGTTCATTCAGTAGTTCCAGTGGAGGTAAACTGGGCGCGGT
The DNA here is from genome assembly GCA_036263415.1 of Flavisolibacter sp. Lineage (GTDB taxonomy): Bacteria > Bacteroidota > Bacteroidia > Chitinophagales > Chitinophagaceae > Flavisolibacter. Next base: position 4,915 of record DATAHC010000385.1, on the reverse strand, counting down.
ATTTAATTGCGTCGTATCTGGTATATAGGGTTCCGGTAATGCCTTGACGGCTGCTTCTTCATTCCAAAGGAATAAGGTAAGGTCATTCCACCGGTTGGTAAGCTGCAGGGTGGCTTCCATCTGAAGCAATTCATAATTCTGCCATTGTGTGGCAGCTTCCAGGGTATCCGAAACGGAGCGGTCCCCGTTTCGGAAGCTGATTTTGATCAGCTCAAATCGTTTGCGAGCGTTAATGGCGTATCCTCTGTAGATCTGTTGTAATTGGTAAGTGCCAAGCCATTGAAAATAACTTCTATAAGCTTCGAGTAGCAGATCATTGATCAGGGACGCCTGTTCTTCGCGGGATTGTTTGGTATAAACCATTGCCTGTTGCAGTACGGCCCGGCGCTTATCCAGTAATAAGCCTTTTGCTAAAGGTACTTCCAGGCCTAGATAACCAACGGAGCCCTGTGTTTTTTCCGGGTTGATAAACGGTCCTTCAGCTTTCTCAAAGCCGGATACCAGGCTTATGCCGGCTGCCGAAGTGGGCAGTTTCACAGACCCGTTGCTATAGTCATAATACGATGTCCCGTCAAGTGTTTTGGTGCGGGTGCTGTATTCCAGTTGCGGATCAAAACCACCACGGGCACCAAGCAGTTGTGCCGTGGCTTTTTCAACCTGCAAGGCCCCCTGCTTCACAATCGGATGGTGCATCCGGATCTGGGAAAGAAAGGCATCGAATGGGAGTACCTTGGGTTCATTGGATTGCGCATAGGAATCAGGCTGGCTAAAGCAGGCCAGCAGGCATAGTAGACGTAAAGTGGTATAATGAATTATAAAGCCGGGTAAGCGTTTCATTTTTTAGGACTGATAGCGTTTTCAGGGGTGTAATATTCGGGAGGGAAACCATTGATATTTCTCCAGAGTTCATAATAAATAGGTACGTCTTTCAGAAGTAAGATGCCATCGGCGCCTCCACCAATGCGTAATTGGGCGGGCCATTTCCGGTCTTGAGGATCCTCCGTAATAAGAATCCGGAACTTGCCGTTGTCGCGGGCCGATTTTTCAATGGCCAGTACCTTGCCGCCAAAGGTTCCATAGCTCCCGCCGGGCCATCCATTGAAAACGATCGCCGGAAATCCGTCGAAGATGAAGCGTACTTTTTGATCAGGACTGATAAGGGGTATATCCATGGGCTTGATGAACAATTCAACGGCATATTGAACCGTGTCCGGAACAATTTCAACAACCATCTCGCCTTCCTTCACAAACTCGCCGATGCCGGCTTTACGGGCTCTGATGATTTGCCCGCTTTGCGGTGCGGTGATATAATAAAGTTTATTTCGGGCGGAATAGCTGGAATAAAGATTCTTTAGTTTAGATACCTCTGCATCGGTACTGGCCGCATTGGATAGCGACGAATATTGCTCTCCTTCTGCCTTGGCCATTTTATCCGCATAGTCCTGAACGGCAGATTGTTTCTCCAGTTTCAGATAAACCAGTTCCTGGCGCGCCTGTTCCAGTTTATTGGAGGCAATATTAATTTTGGCCAGGCTGTTCTGAAAGCTGATCCGTCGTTTTTCATATTCCGTTAAGGAAATGGCTCCGCTGTCAAGCATGATCCGGGCGGCATCTATTTGCCTTTTGTAAACAGATTGCTCATTTTCGGCAGCCTGAAGATCTGCCTGGTCAGAATTCACTTTCAGCTCCTGTTGCTGAATTTTGGTATCCAGTGATTGTAGTTTGAATTGAAGCGCTTCTTTCAGGGCCGTAAATTGTTTATCGGCGGTCCCTGCTTTTCCTAGGTAATTCTGGGCAGAAGCTTTCTTCGACTGGATTTGTTCCTGGGTGCGGTCCAGCAATTCGGGGTCAAAATAATCAACCTTTACCTCACCCAGTTGAAGCAGGGTATCACCCTTGCGTACAAAGTCTCCTTCTTTCACGTGCCAGGCCAGTACGGTACCGGCAATAACGGTATTTACTTCTTGCGGACGCTGTTCCTGCCGCAGGGTGGTAACATTCCCGCGCGCCCGGATGTTTTGTGTCCAGGGCAGGAATAGTATGATAAGGAGCAGGATCAGCAGGTACCAGAACCAGTTTCGGATCCGGGTTCGCTTACTGATACCGTAGATTTTCTTGAAGCTGTTCAGCTGGTTACGTTCCGCTGTAGTTTCTGCCTGCTTGGTCAGATAGGTGTACATATCCGGACTAGTTATTTGTTTTAAATGAAGTCCCCTGCTCCAGGTCAATCACCTGGTCGCAATAGGGCGAAACCGTATCGCTCGACGAGGCGATCAGTATGGTTGCAGAGATGGACTGCTTGATATGCTGAAGGATGGCGGATTGATAGGGGTGCTCCAGATGTTCAAAAGGCTCTTCCAGCAACAAAAGCCGGTGCTTGCCTAAAAGAGCTCTTACCAGTAAAATGTTCTTCCGCACAGTACCCGATAGTTTGTTTCCAGTGGGTAACAGAACGGTGTCAAAGCCATTTTTGGATGATTGGATAAATGAATCAAGGCCGATCTGCTGGCATAGGGTCGTTACTTCAGACAGGGAGGCATCTGGGTTGCCAAGCGTCAGGTTTTCCCATAGCGTACCCATGAAGATGTCCTGGTTGCCTAGTAAGATGCCGGTATGCAGCCGGAGGCTTTCAATATTATAATTGGTTATAGGCAATTGATCGACCAGGATGGTGCCGGATACGTTCACATAAGCGCCGGTTAATAGACGAAGAAGGGTCGATTTACCGCTCCCGGAGCGTCCTTTGATCTGTACAAAGGATCCGGAAGGAATATGAAAGCTGATATGGTCAAGAACCGGGAGATGGGAGGTATAAGCAAAGCTCACATCCTGAAAATCGATAGTAACACCTTCTTTTCGGGACTCCAGTTCAAAACTGCCGCCCTGTTCCATCTCGGCGTCGGTGATCACGCTGAGTTTCTCAACCGAGACCAGGCCATCATATACGGCATCCAGGTTGGTGATCAGTTTTTCAATGGAGCCGATGATGGCGATGATCACAATGTCAGAGGCAATGAACTGCCCTACATTGATCTGCTGCGTCACCAGCAGGTAAGAGCCAAGTATAAGCATGGCAGCAGTAATAACCACCTTAAAGGATACGAGGCTCCAGAATTGGGTCAGCAGTATTTTGAAATGACTGGTTCTCGATTCCAGGTAGGCACTCACCAGGCTGTCGGTTTTCTTCAGGTGCAAGGAGGTGCCTTTCGTGTATTTGAAGGTCTTGATCGTCCTGGCCGTTTCCTGGAGCCAGGCAGCCACACTGTACTTGAAGCTGCTGGCATGAAGTGCGGTTTGCAGCCCTCGTCCCGAGGTGAGCCGGATGATGGTGAAGACGATCAGGATCAGAACAAGGCCGAAAACGATGAACATCGGATGGTAAAAGGCCAGTAACACCAGTCCCAGGAATACCTGGATCAACGCGGCAGGAAGATCTACCAAAAGCTTGTCAATGCCTTTCTGAAGACTGATGCTGTCAAAGTACCGGTTGACGGTTTCAGGTAAATACACATTGTCCAGTTTCTCGATATTCAGCCGGGGAAGCCGGTAGCTATATTCCAGCGAATAGCGTACAAAAAGCTTCTGCTTCACTTTTTCTATGATCTGTAATTGGCGTACTTGTAAAAGGCCATTGATAAATACGCCGGATACCACCAGGCTGATTAGAACGATAATGGAAGTGGAGATCGATCCGGCCATAACATAGCTGATGATCGACTGAATGCCCAGTGGCAGGGAAAGCTGTACCAGGCCGGCTAGCAAAGCAAAGACATAGGTAACAGCAATTTCCCTGCGATCCAGAAGTAAGATCTTGTTAAGTTTGAATAACGAGCTGAGAAAGGAAACGGGTTTATCTGCCATGTTCAATCGGGTTCAGTTCAACAGTTTTATAGGTTGCCTGCATAACAAGCGTTGCAGGTTAAAGTTCAGGGGGTCAGCTGCCGGTGTGTACTGATTTCGATTTTGGCGTTTAGTACCATGTTCTCTTTCCCGGCCTCTCTCATCTTCTGAAGGGCTTTTTGCAGGCGTTCCTGCAGCTGAATGATCCTTTTTTCAGAATGCTTGATGTCTTCTTCCGTATCATGAATGGTACGGATCTTATTTTCATGAAACCGGATCTTGACCGCTATGATTTCAGTCAGTAAGGCTTCTGCTTCTGCAAGGGTGAATACACCGCTGATTAATTGTATGTCCATATTGATTGTTTTTAGAGTTATTGACCTTGAGCTGCCGTATATCCGGCTTCGCCATTGAATAAATAGAGATGCTCTGTTTTGATCACGTCCAACTGCTGTCCCTCAACTCTTCCCAGCAATTCCAGGATATCCTTGAACGTTAAGGCTTTGTCCGATTGGAAACGACAACGCCAATGGTCAGTGCAGAAGGTTTCCGGGAAGCCGTTGGGCCATACCTTGGTGCCTCTGTTCGTGATCATGCGAAGCGTTAGACGCTCGTTATTCGCGGGCAGCAGCTGCTGGGCAAGGGTATCGGGTGATGTTCCGGTAGCCTGTACAAATACGTCTACACCGGTCAGTGTTTTCTGCGCAGGGGGCTGAGGGGTAACCTTGATCGTAAAGTTGGCAATGGATTGGGCATAGTTTGCCGGACTAAGGGAGGCAGGCTGCTGCCCAAGCCGTGCAATAACAGCCTCGGCAAATTCCGAGGTACTGAGCTTCTGCTTTGACGATCCTTCTTTATAGATATCATAAGTATGTGCACCGTCCTCTAATGCTTTCAGCCAGGCATTATGAATGGTCTCTGCTGTTTCTTTTTGTCCGATATGCACCAGCATCTGAACGGCTGCCAGCAAAAGCCCGGAAGGATTGGCTTTGTTCTGTCCGGCTATGCGTGGGGCGGAACCGTGGATGGCTTCAAACATGGCAAAACCATCACCGATATTGGCGCTTCCGGCAAG
>DATAHC010000384.1:0-7503 GCA_036263415.1 Flavisolibacter sp. | reverse complement strand
CTGAGTTGAAGCCCCAGGATTTCATGGAATCGATATCAGGCTTCCGCGTATGATTGGCCAGCCAGGTATCATAGAATTCCTGTGTGCTGCGTGGACCGATCAGCGAATCGATACGTGCCCTGATCTTATGCTGCTGGCCTTCGCCCGGCACGCGCAGCATATACCCCTCCTGGAGCATCCAGCCTCCCAGCCCCATACCCCTGAGCAGGATATTGTTGTTCTTTTCATCAAGTATCCGTTTCCCTTCTGCCCGCAGATACCCTTGTGCATTCAGATGTAGGTAAAGGAAGTTCAGCAGGAGCGCCAGAGTCAGATGCAGGTATGTTCTTCTCATCTTGAATAAATATGTTGGATCGAAAGGTTTGGGTTAATGCCAGATATAGGTAGCTACCGCTCCTTTTTCCAGGTGCGTGCTGAATGCAGCACCTTTGTAAACGATGCTGAATTCCTGCGGACTCGTACCAGAATTGGCAACCAGTAATACCTTGTTGCCAGAAGGTGTTTGAAACGCCACATTCGACAAGGAATCACTGGTAGTAGAGGCAATGCATACAGATCCCTGCGGAACAAATTTCGATACATGAGCCAGGGCATAGTAAGCCAGATTCCGTGTTACCTGATCTCCATCGATGGTAACAGCACCCTGGCACATACTGCATCCGCCACGGTCCGTAAAAGGCTTATTTTCCGGGTCTGCTGCCAGATTCCAGAGAAGCACATTCCGGCACCAGTTGCGTAAGGCACCGATAATGATACGTCGTACGGGGTTGGTTATATTCAGCAGGCTGTCGGCAGGTCTTTGCACTACCATTTGCTCTGTAAAGTAGAGTTGCTTATCAGGATGCGCATTATGCACTTCACTGAGTGCTTCGATCTTTCCACCATATAAATGAAAGCCGGAACCATTGATATACTTTCTTGCCTGTGGATCATTCAGTATTTCGATAGGATAATCGGGACGATCTGCATTGTGATCGTAAATAATGATTTTGGTTTTGATATGAGCGGCGGCAAATGCGGGCCCCAGGTGCTTCTTTATGAAGTCCGCCTGATCGGGAGCCGGCATCAGCACACTGGGATTATTCCCCGGATGCAGGGGCTCATTCTGTACGGTGAGGGCATCTATAAGAATGCCTTCCGCTGCCATGCCCTGAATATATTTTACCAGATACCGGGCGTAAGTATTATAATATTCCGGTTTCAGGCGGCCGCCACGGGTATCCTGGTTAGTTTTCATCCAGGCGGGTGGTGACCAGGGAGAAGCTAAGATTTTGATCTGAGGGCTCACTGCCAGGATTTCTTTCAATACGGGTATCACATCGGCTTTATCCGGTCCCAGATCAAAGCGCTTTAGGTCCACATCTGTTTCGCCGGCTGGAACATCATCATAAGAAAAAACCCTTTCATTCAGGTCTGAGGCACCTACGCTAATCCGCAGGTAACTAATGCCGATCCCTTTGCCGGATGTGGTAAACAGCTCTTTGATCAGTGCGGCTCTGGCCGGAGCAGACATTCGTATCATATGCATGGCACTGCCACCCGTAAGCGCATAGCCGAAGCCGTCTATAGTCTGATACCGGACCCGGTCATCGACCTGGATCGTTATTCCTGTTATCGGCGTTTTAGCAAAGCCCTGAGATAGCGTTTGTGGTTGCAGCAAGGAAGACTTATCAGCTGTGGTGAGCCAGCTGGTAACCGTGCCTGTCTGTGCGACGGCAGGCTGCAGAGCTATAAGCCCTGCACTAAGCACCAGCGCTTTTAGACAGGAAAAAGGTGTAAGCATGAAAGCTGTTATAAGTGAATAATTGGAATCGTCCCTAATGGACAACTAAAAAAAGTGCTACCCCTAAAAGAAGCCTGAAATTTTCTCAGCCCTGCGGGTGATACTTTCAGAACTTTGACGAAATGAAGCCTGCCTTAGTATTGAAATCCTTCCGGTTGAACCCATCAACGGCGATTGAGCTCTTTGTGCCCGACCCGCTGGAAGTGGAAAAGAATTTCCGGGCCGGGATGACCGTTGCGCCTTATTGGGCTAAAGTATGGCCCTCCGCTATTGCACTGTCCCAGTTCCTATTGGATCATCCAGAGCTTACAAGGGGGAAAAAGGTAGTGGAACTGGCCGCAGGTTTGGGACTACCATCTGTTATTGCTTCCCGCACCTGCCGGAGCGTTCTTTGTACGGATCATATTCCGGAAGCGGTAGCGGTAGCTAAAGCCAATGCCGTACTTCATGATGCTTCCGTGATGCAGTGTGCTGTTCTGGACTGGCATCAACTACCGGAAACCCTAAGCGCCGAAGTCCTGTTGCTCAGCGATATCAACTATGATCCCGAACAGTTCCCGGTACTGGAAAAAGTATTGCACCGCTTTCTGGATATGGGTACTCATATCCTGTTAAGTACACCGCAACGATTGGCAGCCAGGAGTTTCATTGCACCGCTTTTGGCTTATTTGCAATCCGGTGAGGAACGGGTGGTTGAAGAACAGGGTTTGCCGGTGTCCATCAGTGTTCTGGTACTAAAGGGGGAGGAATCAGCAATCAGTAATCAATGAGGGTCGTTTATGGCTTTAACGGGCAATGTTTACCTTGTCTGGCTGATCATTTACCTAGTAGGGAGAAAGCGATGTTCGTGTATCTTTAAAGAAACAATTGTATGGGATTTGATCAATACCACGAGCCGCCTGAGGAGCTGTCGCAGGAAACCAGAACGTTTGCCCGCATGATGCAATCGCTGATCGAAGAAGCAGAAGCAATCGACTGGTACGAACAGCGTATTTCACTGGAGAAAGATCCGGAAGCTAAGAAGATCATGATCCATGCGCAGCAGGAAGAGTTCATTCATTTCTCCATGGACCTGGAATTCCTGCTCCGGAAAAAAGAGAAATGGCGTACCGTTATGCAGAATATTCTTTTTAAGAAAGGTGATATCGTAGAGAACAGTGAAAAAGCGGAAGACGCGATAGAAGAGTAAAATTGTAAACTGTTCAAATAAGTGCCAGGGTGATAAAATGAAGAAGGAATGGCGAATCCGATATTCACCTTCCTTCTTCATTTCCGAATGATGTTAGCCCCGGCGCACCTTGCCACCGCTGCTGGTGGACACATCGCGTAAGCCACCTTCACCTTTATAGCTTATAGCCCCGCCACTACTGGCTCTGGCGGCTATTTCCTTCCCAACTGAAATTTCTATTTTACCACCGCTGCTGGCGTCTGCTTTGCCGGTGTTGGTAGTGAGGTCATAGCCATAAAAATGCGCGCCGCTGCTGGTTTGAACCGTTAATTGTTCAACCTGCCCGGTAAGAGCGCTGCTGGCACCACTGCTTTGATCCACATCCAGCGACGTGGTTTTGATCGCACCCCTGAGCGATGCGCCCGATGAAAGATCCACGGAAAGAGAAGCTCCTGTTACACTACCTTCAATCGTAGTGCGAGAACCGGAAGACCCATGGAGGCGATCCAGTGTTTTAAAAGAGACGTAGGCTTTTACTTTTACGCCATTCTTTTTTAATTGCTGCCACCATTTCTGCAACTTCTGCTCAATATATATTTTCAGTTCGCCATTCACTACCTCCGTTTTTACCGCATCACGATACTCTTTGGTCTCCGCACTGATGGCCAGGGCTTCCGTCTGACCCTGTTGGATCATCAATTCAATTCCCTGGGAAACACTGATTGCATGAAATGCAGTTACGGTTCTTTGTTCCGCATTGGCATCGTAAACGATTTTGTCCTGAGCGCGGGCCATGATCAGCAAAGTGCTGAAGAATAAAGCCAAAATGATCTTTTTCATAAATGATTCGCGTTGGTTTGAGAAGTTGTACGATTCAGGCGGCTCATAAGTTACAATTACCTGGGATAATTTTTAGAAGCACTTCCTTCAGTGAATCAGCTGATTAGCTCATTTAAACAGTTGCCACCGTATTAATACGGTTGATTAGCCTGCTTCAATACGTTTCCTTTGTGCCATCATGGAAAAGAAAGGGTCTGTTCTAAGCCAGCGCCAGAAATGGGAATTTACCTACTATACACTGGATCAGTGCCGTGAGGCCATTGAGCTGCTGCAGCAACGAATGGATAAGATCATGAATTCCAAAAAAGGACCGCTCGAGATTGAATTATCCAGCCTTCAACTTTCCGTTAGGTCCTTCAATGCCCTTACCAACAATGGTTTTTTTACCATTGGCGATATCATGATCATTGGTATGGATGCTATAGAGAAGTTAAGAGGATGCGGACCTTCCACCGGCAGGGAAGTCAGAGAAGCCATCGCCAAAGCCTTGGGGACCTCATCCAGTAGCGCTGCGGATAAAAAGCTACGCGGTAAGAATTCCGGTTAAGTAAATGCACTTTACAACTTTAAATATACTTTGCCATTCCGCTCTTCTACCGCATACGTTTCAATAGCTTCCTGGGCGGGACCGGCCGTTACTGTTCCCTCCTTTATGAGGAACTGAGAACCATGCCAGGGACACTGTACCGTACCACAGGCCAGACTACCACCTGCCAGAGAACCTCCTTTATGCGGGCAACGATCCTCAAAAGCGTAGAAACCTTCTTCCGTTCGCGCCAGCACGATTCTTTTGTTTCGGATGTGCAAGAGCTTCATGGCATTTATCTTCAATTCCTCTGAACGGGCTACTTCAATCTGTCCGGAAACGCGATCAAAATATTGTTCATTCCACTTCCCGGCATTGGCATAGCGTTGATCAACGCCGATCTGATTGCGATGCACCAGGGTACCTCCCATCCATCCGGCTACCATCATAAGCGCAACGCCGGCCAGTTCCAGCGCGAGAAGGATGACAGGATTAGCCGTTTCCTCCTTTCTGAGTAACCAGGCGATGAGAAAGAGGATCAGAACGGTAGTATTCATCATGCCATGCTGAGCAGCCCGTTTTTTACCTGAACTTTTAGGCGGCACGGTATAGATATAGTCGATCAAACCAGGAATAGCGGTGATTACAGCCATAATCACTCCAGCCAGATTCAAATGCCGTGCGATTTCCAGGCATACCGGTTTATTCAGGTACCAACCCGCCACATGGGCTGCCAGGGTGCCTGTAAAAAAGGCGATCGGGAAGCCAACCAGAATGGGATGGATCGGGTGAGATTTAATACTGGCCTTGCTTTTCATGAACTTTTTGGACAGTGTTGCAAAAAATGGGCTAAGGCAATCAGTGATCAGCAAGCAGCAAGCAGTTATCAGTAATGAGTAATTGGTGTCAGTGTTGCTGGTGAAATGGGCTATATTTAGCGGTAAATACCTCCCGCATGAAAAAGCTGTTCGCTATTGCCGTTGTTTGCTGCCTGGGTGCCACAGCCCACGCGCAAAAGCCTGTATTGAATCATATTGCCGTATATGTTACTGACCTAAAGAAAAGCACTGATTTTTATCAGCATATCATTGGTCTGGACACCATACCGGAACCGTTTCATGATGGAAAGCACACCTGGTTCTCCATAGGCGGCAACAGTCATTTACATTTGATAGCCGGAGCTGTGGCACCTACCTTCCATGACAAGAACGGACACCTGTGCTTCAGCGTTCCTTCTGTAGATGCCTTTGTCAGTCAGTTAGTTAAGGCTGGAATTGCCTACGAAGACTGGCCGGGGAAACCCCAATCCATAACCACCCGGGTAGACGGGGTTAAGCAGATCTATTTTAAAGATCCCGATGGGTACTGGATCGAGATCAATGATGCAAAGTAAGCCGTTATCAGTGGGGTTTCCATCTTTCGCTGTATCTTCGCAGCCCTTTAAAGGCTCTTTATGAAGTTCTATAACTCACTGATTAAATATCGATTATATATAGGTTTAATAATGATCATTGCCGGATTGACAATGAACCTTACTATAAGTGGCTTCTGGCCCGTTTTTCCACTTTACCTAATCGGTCTGATATTGGTACTGGGCCATTTTTTCTTCGGTCCGTTACGCCTGATCCAGGAACATCTTGAGAGTGGCAATATTGAGGAAGCAGAAAAAGTGATCCGCTCTATCCAGTTTCCCAACCTTTTATACAAGCCCATCCGCTCCGTTTATTTTACGTTGAAGGGCAATATCGCCATGATGAAGCAGGATTTTGAAGGGGCTGAGATCAATATGAAAAAGGGCCTTGACCTGGGGATGCCGATGAAAGAAGCAGAAGGCGCCAGTATGTTGCAGATGGGCATGCTGGCCATGCAGAAGAATGATCTGAAACAGGCAGAAAGCTATATCCGCCAGGCTATAAGAAAAGGCCTTCCCGATAAGGAAAACGCTGCGGCCGCCTACCTTCAGATGTGCAGTCTGATGATGAACAAAAGGGAATTCCGCGCGGCCAAGGATTTCTTCCGGAAAGCCAAAGCGTTGAAGCCAACAACGCCACAGATCGTTGACCAGATCAAGCAGATCGAAAAATACATCTCCCGGATCCCGGGTTGATCAATCCTATGGTCGATAGACCAGGTTAAGGATTAAAACGATCATTATAATTCTAAGGCACGCCTGTTACGATTGATACAATGAAGGCCAAACATGCAATAATTCTTCTGGCGTTGGGTTTCTGCCTGGACCTGGTTGTGGTGCTTCTCAGGACCCTCCATGTAAGAGCATCAGGTGATATCAGCCTGCTGGCGGCGCTGCTCAAGATCGGCGGTGGCTTTCTCTTCATTTACAAGCTGGTTACCTATCCGAAATGGAAAGATTTCCTGAACCGATAAAAGAAAACCCTTTCCAACTGGAAAGGGTTTTCTTTTTATAGTGCATAGTTCATGTCTGTGGACCGTGGACCGTGGACTGTGGACTTTTCTAGTTCTTCATGATCTTGAACTCTACGCGTCGGTTCAGCTGCCTGTTCTCATCCGTATCGTTCGGCACCACGGGTTTCGTTTCTCCATAGCCCTGTGATGTAATGCGATTCGGCGCAATACCTTTGGAAAGGATGTATTCCATTACCGAACGTGCCCTGTTATCACTCAGCTTGAAGTTATAGTCATCTGAGCCGCGGCTGTCCGTATGGGCGCTCATCTCGATCTCAATGGAAGGGTTCTCATTCAGCAGCTTCACTACACGGTCCAGCTCAACAAAAGATTCCGGACGCAGGTCCCACTTATCGAAATCAAAGAATACATTATTAAGACGTACCACCTGGCCCACTTCAATAGGCACCAGGTACAGGTCTTTGTGGATCTCTTTGAAGCCAGCCTTGACAAGGGAGTCCAGGTTCAGGTTCTCCGAAATGGCGAAAAACTTGTCGGCCGTAGCCCTGATGCTGTAATTCTTATCATAGGGAAGTACCATTTTAAAAGCCCCGTCACCCGGATTGGAAATTCCATTCCCAGCCACCGTACCATCTGGGAGTGTTTCATAGATCAGGTTGGCGCTCAGCGGGGCATTTGTCTTTTTGTTATACACATTTCCGCTGACCAGTACCACCGGATTGGGCTTTTCCTTTTCCAGCAGCTTCACGCGCACAATATCGCTCTGGCCATACTTTCCCTGGTTCGTGGTCATGTATGCAT
>DATAHC010000383.1:0-2345 GCA_036263415.1 Flavisolibacter sp. | reverse complement strand
TACGGCTCCCATAACGTGCATGGTTATGTGACCACTAAAAATGAAGGGCTGCTGAGCCTTGTGAGCTTTCAGCACCAGGAAAGTGCAGGATACAGGAATCATTCCGCGCTAAACAAGAATGTTTTGAGCTGGACGGGTCATTTTCACCTCACTGAAAAGCAAACCCTGAAGACCAGCTTCCTGTTCGGGGATCATTTCTATGAAACACCCGGCGCCCTGACGCGCACCGAATACCTGAATGATCCGAAAGGATCGCGTCCGGCCGGAGGTGGTTTCCCGAGTGCCGTAGCGAACCAGGCTTCTATACGACAACGGAGCTTCCTGGCAGGAGCCTCCTATCAACTCCAGCTGAATGCATCCTTTCATATCAAGACCATTGCCTATGGGATATTCACGGAACTGAGAAATCCGGCAATACGGAACTACGGGCAGAATTCGGAGCCGCATACCGGCGGCCGCATAGTACTGGATTACCAGAAGCAGTTTGAAAAGACAGCCCTTCACCTGATTGCGGGCGGCGAATGGCAACAGGCCTACAGCACCATCAGCATTTATAAAAACAAGAGCGGGCAAGCCGACAGCCTGCAGACGCAGGATGCGATCAATAACCGCCAGCAGCTTGCCTTTACCCAGGCCTCCTTAGATGCCGGCAACTGGAACCTTACGGCGGGCCTGAGCTGGAGCCAGCTAAAGGTGGGTCTGCAACGCTTTTCACCCGCCACTACCGGCCTGCTGAGCCGTCGATTTACCAACCAGTTCTCGCCCCGTGCGGTACTTTCAAAGAAGCTGGGCAAGCTGCTGCTCTATACCGGTATTAGCAAAGGCTTCTCACCACCTGCCACTACGGAATTATCACCTTCGGGAAGTGTTTTGAACCTGGACCTGTTTCCCGAAAAAGGATGGAATACGGATGCCGGAATCAAAGCCGTGCTGAGCCGGTTCTATATTGACCTGAATGCCTTCCACTTTGCCACTGAGAATACGATCGTACAGCGAAGAGATGCCGGGGGCGGCGAATCGTTCATCAATGCCGGATCGACCCGCCAGCGCGGCGTGGAGACCTCCATACAGTACAACGGTCGTGCGCGAACGGGCGGTAACGATCCGCTATTCCTTTGGCTGAGCCATAGCTGGCATCAGTTCGAGTATGTTTCCTTCCGCCAGCTGGCTGCCGATTATTCGGGAAATGCCATGCCGGGCAATCCCGACCATCAGCTGACAGTGGGAGGAGCGGTACCCCTCGGGCCGTCGTTCAACCTGCAGGGAAGCTATACCTACACCTCCCGCACTGCTTTGAATGATGGCAATACCGAATATGGAGATCCTTCCCACCTCGTTCAAATCAATATACGATACCAACAGGTGTTTTCTAAAAAATGGCTGCTGAAGCTGATGGCCGGAATAGAGAATGCACTGGATGAAACCTACAGCCTTGGCTATGATATCAATGGTGCCGGGGGACGTTATTATAATGCAGCCCCGGGACGTAGTTACTTTGCAGGGATTGGGTTCACACATCTTACAAAAAACTAGTCCTCTGTGTAAAGTAATTGACATTTTGCGGGTTTTACCTACACTAGATTTGAGGGTAATCCTATCCGTATGAAAAATATCCTGTGTTGCCTGGCCCTGGCTGTTATAGCCTGCACCGCAAGGGCTTTACCTCCCACCATACTGGGATCCCTTTACAGTAAAAACAGCTGGACCACAACCTCCGACTTTATCCCCAACGGCACGTCCACCGTAGCTTTATCCAGCGGCTTTATCCGGCTTGGCGTAAATGGGACACCCGACTTTACCTACCCGGGATCCAATTCCATTTACATCACCAGTTATCAGACGAAGCTGGAGAAATGGAACCTGAAGGCACGCTTCAAGATCCTGAGCAACGGCGTAGGGATCGGGTTCGGACTGAACTCTTCCAATTCGGTTAGCAGCGCCCGCCATGATATCATGGGTTTTGTACAAACCATTGCCGGGGGCGATGGCGATCTGTACCTGATGAATACAAGAGGACAGAAACTGGTCAGTTTTCAGCATAACCATTATGCGATCAATGATATTATAGACGTGGAGCTGGATTTTAATGTGAACGTGGTGAATTTTACGATACAAAATCAGACTAACGGCGAAACTCATACGCTCAGCTATACCTATTCCAGCACCAGCAACCAGTATGTGGTACCCAATACCTCTCATTTTGCGTTGATGGAACTGGGGGGAAGCCATGAGCTGCGCGACCTGCAGGTATCGAGTAATGAAATCACCTATTCCAACCTGGTGGTGATCGGAGACAGTAAAACCAGCAGCCAGTATGCCGATGCGTTCTCCTTACGCTATGCTGA
>DATAHC010000382.1:0-1675 GCA_036263415.1 Flavisolibacter sp. | reverse complement strand
CTACGGGAACATAATAATGGATACGGTCCTGCTGCAGCTGTTTACGATCCACCGGCTTATGATGGCTCAACTCCGGTGCCGATAGGCCTTTATCGATCACCAGATCCTCATTCACGATCACACGTGCCTCATCCCAGACTCCTTCCTCGATAAACGACTGAAGCAATTGCGCTCCCCCTTCAATGAGGACCGAAACAATCTTTAACTGATAAAGCGCCTGCAGGACCTGCTGCACCAGACTCACATCCGGCATGATCCGGAAATAATGCAAGCCTCCCTCCTTCCAGGACCGATCACTGCCATCCCAGGTATGTTTATGGTAATTGAACAGGATCGTAGCCGGAGGCGTGGAAAACAGATTCAGGTGTGTGGGTAATTTCAGGTCCCGATCAATAACCAGTCTGATGGGGTCCACACCTGCCCCAAACCGGACCGTTAAGGAAGGATTATCATACAATGCCGTATTGGTTCCTATAAGCAGCGCAGCTTCCTCATGCCTCCACCGATGTACCAGCCGGTTGGCAAGATCCCCGCTGATAAAGGCCCGTTCTGTGCGGTATAGAAATGCCATCTTTCCATTGGATGATTGCGCCCATTTCAGGATGATATAGGGACGCTGCTTTTGATGATACGTAAAGAAACGCCGGTTCAGCCGTATACAGTCGGATTCCAGAATACCTGTTTCCACCCGGACTCCGGCAGCAAGCAATCGTTCTATCCCTTTGCCATTCACTTCCCTGAACGGGTCGCGGCAGCCGATGACGACTTTTTTAATTTTTCTTTCAATTATAAGATCGGCACAAGGCGGTGTTTTTCCATAATGCGCACAAGGCTCCAGCGAAACATAAAGTGTGGATTCCGGAATCAGGTGCTGAAGGGCATCCGGTACTGAAGCCACACAATTTACCTCTGCATGCGCTTCACCATATTTCATATGGTACCCCTCTCCGATGATTGCATCTTTATGAACCAGCACGGCGCCGACCATGGGGTTGGGAGCTACATAGCCTGCACCTTTTGCCGCCAGCTCGAGGCAGCGATACATATATTTTTCCTGTTCCGTCAATTCCATCCGTTTGCAATCGGCAAATTTATAGGAACATAGAGTAAGTTTGATCAATGAAACCAGCGGAGGCCCAAAAAGCGCTTTCTGAAGCCCTGATCAGTATTTACGATAAAGAAGAAGCTGAGGCCATCGCCGAACTGGCCCTGGAGGCCCTTACCGGTTATGAAAGAAAGGACCTGCGTACCACATACCGCGACTTCATTCTGGACCCTGAACAAGAGAAAAAGCTGGACTCCTATAAGGAGCGGCTACTGCTTCATGAACCTATACAATATGTTACCGGCAAGGCCTGGTTTTACGGAATGGAATTGTATGTCGATCCCTCCGTACTGATTCCCCGTCCGGAAACGGAAGAACTGGTGGACTGGATTGTAAAAGACCTGAAGGCTGCCTATCCGGACTATACCTACAGAGCAGCTTTTGAAGCCGATAAAACCAGCCATCTCAAGATCCTCGATATCGGAACCGGGTCGGGCTGCATTGCACTTGGTATCAAAAAGGCGATCCCGGTAGCGGAAGTGTGGGGATGCGACTGCAGTGAGGCTGCCCTGGCCATTGCCCGGCGGAACAGTGCCACCCTGGACATCCGGGTCGATTTCCAGGGAGTAG
>DATAHC010000381.1:0-2825 GCA_036263415.1 Flavisolibacter sp. | reverse complement strand
AGCCGGGCCTCGGCATAGAAGGACGTGAAGGTGGAAGGTTCTATCTGCAGGGCCACCACGCCATCGAACCGGCCCTGCGCATCGGTTAACCGGCGGCTGATACTGAGCACCGTCTTGCCAATAATCCGGGAAACCAGGGGCTTGCTGATGTATAAGGAATCCTGTGGATGCTGCAGGTGAAATTGAAAATAGGAGCGGTCCG
This sequence comes from Flavisolibacter sp., assembly GCA_036263415.1. Taxonomy (GTDB): domain Bacteria; phylum Bacteroidota; class Bacteroidia; order Chitinophagales; family Chitinophagaceae; genus Flavisolibacter. The sequence continues at coordinate 2,623 of DATAHC010000381.1, read as the reverse complement.
AAAATTCGGGCGACATGCCCTTCGGGAGGGAAATATTGGACGCCACGAGGCGGCCCTGGCGGTCCAGCAGTGTAACGTCTGCGATAATCCCTCCATTGACGTGGGCAGCGGCCAGCACTTTCGGCAGATCCACACCAGATCCTTCCCGGGCATATTCCAGGCGCACCAGCTGCAGGATGGCATCGGCATGCCGTAAGGTGCTGATGGCATATTGTTCCAGGGCTACGGCCAGGTTCGAATTCTTTTCGATTCCCAGGCGGATGGCCTCCTTCCGGTCGAAGCTCGTTTGCCGGAAATAACTGATCCAGATCAGCGCGAGCACAAAAAGGCTCAGACCGGCAACAGACAGAATGATTCGGGTGCTTTTAGTGTGCAATGTGTTCATACCCTAACAGATTGAAACAGGCAGGAAAAAGAAAGGCAATTCTTTGGTCAGGGGCTATGGTACGTATCATGATATTGGATTGAAGGATAAAGAAACGACAAAGATCACGGGAAAGCAAATGATGAGTGATGAGTGATGAGTGATGAGTAGGTGTACCTCGTTCCGGGCTTTTCCTGCATGACTCATCCTGCGTAGGGCATTATGCGTGGTGTAGTAGGTTGCTTTCCTTCGTATTTCTGTTAGTACATACAGTATCTGGAGTTGTAGGGGCAGGTCTGTATGCTTAAGTGGGGTTATATATACCAATACCTTGTTCAGGTGTTTTTCAGAAAGTCGCAAAATACCCTTTATCTGTCCCTTCTGCACCTGCTTGCTGAACGGGAATGACGGTAGGTTTGTGGTGTCAACGAAATCATTGAAATCTTTATTCACTACAAAAATCAGCAACATGAAAAAGCTTGAATTCAAAGTAGCCATTAACGCTCCCCGCGAAAAAGTATGGAACACCATGATCCAGCCGGATACCTACAAAGAGTGGACAGCGGCCAGCTGGCCGGGTTCTTTTTACAAAGGCCAGTGGCAGCAGGAACATACCCTTGACTTTATCTCGGAAGACGGCAGCGGCACCCGAGTTTTACTGAAAGAAGTACACTATCCTGCCCTGATCCGCTCGCAGCATGTAGCCCTTTTGCAAACCGGCAGCGTGGCGGATACCACATCGGATGTTGCCAAAAACTGGATCGGCACCACGGAAGACTACAACTTTACCGAAAGGGACGGCGCTACAGAGCTGGTGGTTAGCCTGAACGCTGAAGCGCAATGGGAAAAGATGTTTGACGAGGGCTTTCCGCCTGCCTTGAATAAGTTGAAAGAGATCTGCGAACGCGCCTAACACCTATTAACTATTCGTACCTTACCCTCTTATCGTTCCTGAAACCTATTGATTATTCCTGTTTTACTACATGACAGCATGACCTGGGCGGATCACATTATAGCGTATTACAAAGGACTCACCCCTCCGCAGGCCCTGCCCGGCGGCATTGAATGGCTGTACCCGCAGCAGCAGCCGCAGGTGATGGAAGTAGTGGAGCGCTTTTATAAAAAGTATTACAGCGATACCCGTGAAAGGACCCTGCTGCTGGGTATCAATCCCGGCCGCTTCGGCGCGGGCGTTACCGGCGTAAACTTCACCGCAGCAAAGCAGCTGACTACTTATTGCGGTATTGCGCATCCGTTTAAGGAACAATCCGAACTTTCGGCTGAATTCATCTATGATATGATCCATGCCTATGGCGGTCCGGAAGCTTTTTACCAGGACTTCTTCATTGGCTCTGTCTGTCCCCTGGGCTTTGTGCAAAGGGGCCGGAATATCAACTATTACGACGACAAGGAATTACTGAAAACCGTGGAGCCCTTCATCATCAAAAGCCTGGAAACCCTGCTTTCGTACCAGGCAGACCGCAGCTATTGCATCTGCATCGGGCGCGAAAAAAATTTCAGGTACCTGACCCGTCTGAATGAAGCGCATAACTGGTTCAAAACCATCGTAAGCGTACCGCATCCGCGCTTTATCATGCAGTATAAGCGCAAGGAGAAAGACAGTTATATTTTGAAATATTTGGATGTATTAAAGAAGAAATAATACTTTTGCACCCTCTCAAGTATACGCATATGAAGTTCTGATTCACCTCTCCGGAGGCCTTTATTGATTCCAAAGCAGCGCCTTTTCGGTGCGCGCACTATTTCTTAATACTATAACTTCTATGCATCATGTCAGCCAACACCCATACGCATTCATTTGCTTCCGTATTCCGCCTTATCGCCAAATCTCTTAAAGGAGAGCAGCAGGATTATACCCGCGGCAGCCTGCGCCGCGCCATCATGATGCTGGCCATTCCCATGATCCTGGAAATGGGCATGGAAAGCGTGTTCGCCATCGTGGACCTGTTCTTTGTGAGCAAGCTGGGTAAGCACGCCGTTTCCACTGTTGGACTCACCGAGTCCGTGCTGACCATCGTGTACTCATTGGCCATCGGTATGAGCATGGCCGCTACGGCCATCGTGGCCCGCCGCGTGGGTGAAAAGAACCCGGAAGGCGCCGCCAGCGCCGCCATGCAATCCATCCTGCTGGCCATTGGGGTGATCCTGGTGATCAGTACCGCCGGCTTTATCTTTTCCCCCAGCATCCTGCGCTTTATGGGCGCGGAAAAGGAGACCCTGCTGATGGGTGTTCCTTAT
>DATAHC010000380.1:0-6703 GCA_036263415.1 Flavisolibacter sp. | reverse complement strand
TCGATCAGCAGCGACCAGAGCTGCCTTCCCAATTCGCCGATCTTACCTTTACCACCTTCGCCTAGTGGCAGAAATTCTACCGTTCCATCCAGATCGCAACAGGATAACATTTTGGAAAGATTCTTCTGCTGATAGGCAAACAGAAATTCCACGCATTTGTTTTTCAGACTTAATTTAAGTTGTTGTTCTGCCATTTGCATAATACATACTTTACTGATTACTGATAATTTTTACAACACAAAAGTATAATCATGCAGAACAGAACCTATTGTACAGATGCGACAATTGCGTTGTATAAATGCGACAATCAATAGCGGATATAGTCGGGCCGTGGCTTTTCTACCAGGTTTGCCAATTCCAGGTTTTCGTCCAGATACTGCTGAGGCGTTCTGCCTGTGAACTCAACGAAATCGCGGATAAAATGCGATTGGTCATAGAATTCGCATTCTGAGAACAGATGGCTCCAGTCGGCCTTTTTTTTGCCGGCGATTGCATTCATGACAAAGCTGATCCTGCGAAGCCGTGCATAATATTTGGGGCTAAGGCCTACCTTCTTAAAAAATTTCCTTTCGAAATTGCGTCGTGACATGAATACCTCTTTCAGTAATTCCGAAACGTCAATCATGCCGTTGCGCTCAACAATCAGGTTCGCCACCCTGTCAATATCGTCCAGCTGTGGCTGACCACATTGAATCGTTAAAAAGCCTTCCAGCAATTTTGCTTTCTCATTGTCGTCGCCCACCTGGGCCAGTTGGTCACTAAGTTTTTCAACGACAGATGGCTTAAAGACCTCACGTAGCGTTATTCTTTCCTCTGTGTACTGATAGGTGGGATGGTGGAAAAGAGAAGCCAGCGCTGCCGGTTTCAAAACAATTCCAGCCAGATTGATGACACCATTAAAAAAGAGCTTATAGCTGTAAATCGATTGCCCGGAGATAAATTGGCGGGGAACGGCCAGCTGCTCGTATTTCTTATTCTGGAGTATGTAATCATCGCCGCTGTTGAACACGATAGAGCAAAAACCCGTAGGCGGTGATTCTACCACAAAATCGGTTACCACCTTGCCAGATGAATGCCATATAAAATAGCATTCTACAAAAGGTGAAAGCCAGTCTGCAGGTTTGAATTTCTGATAGATCATAAGCTGGCCAGCTTTAAGGCATACGCATGCTTCCATTCGAAAGCTTTACCTGTGCTCTAATTTACCGATTTAATAGGTCTACCTGGTTATTTCGACTGAAATTGCTGAGCCCTATCTGAAGTTCATATATCGAGAATAGCGGTAAGTCTATCCGGATGAATCGGAGCGGATGTATGCTGATGCTGCACTTTCCAAGCATTCCCAGATTTTGCAAATCCCAGGGTGATCCTGTTTCTCATGCTTCGGAGCACCAGGCCGTCTTTCGAAATAGCTTTGAATTGAATGAGCGCAGTGGCATATCCGGTGTCGGATGATTGCCGAATCGTTACGTTTTGAAAGTCGACCTGCACCTGTTCGTCACCCAGTGAAGACAACCAGGATGTAATCACTTCCGTCCATTCTGGTCCGCTCGCTATAAATCCCTTGTTCCACATATCAAATATCAGGGCTTTGTCATCGTATAAATCCAGTATTGCTTCATTGTCTTTATTCCAGGCAGCATCTTTATAGATTGTAAAGAAGTCGTTGATCGCTTTCATGATTTGAAATTAAGTATAGAAATGATTTGAATTCGTCGGAGGTTTAGAAATCCGATTGTTGTCATTTCAATTTATAAAACCCAGCTTCACCCACTTTTCTTGCACCTACATGAATTTATCATTTTCTGCCTGTGTGCAGGTATTTTTCAAGCCCGGGAGACAGCAAAAAGCATATTGAAACTTCTTTCTCTTCCCCAGGTTCAATTCTTTCTTAGGCAACGAATTGAACTTCGTCTATTAGGCGGCCAGGAATCTACCATTTATATATTCAAAAACATGATTCGGCCTGTAACCACTTATGATGTAATGTGAACGGCCTCCTACATCAGAAGTATATAAAGTAAGCTTTGCCTTTATGAATTTATTATCCGTGTATGGCATAGCTAAATAGTTGATTTGACCTGACTAAAGGTATTAATGCAATATAGATTATGATGCAGGCCAATCAAAATAGTAGTTTTCCGGATTGGTTGTATCTATATATAGGTCTATGCCCATTTCGTTTTCCAGATACAATTTAACAGATTCCTTTGTTTGAGTAGTAGGTTGACTGATAAATTTATATGTTTTCGTATTGAATTGTTTTGTGAAGACGATATATGTTTGAACAACATACTGTGTTTTGTAATTCCTGTTATCGTCATAAAGCGAATCCAGAATTTTTACCCGAGAGGGAAAACCTTCCAGTAACACTTCTTTATAATAGCTTCTAGTTTTAATTTCAGCGTTCTCTAAAGTGACCCTAACTTTTTCGCCGGTTAACATCAGGTCTTTAATAGCACCTAACCGAACCGGGCTTTCAACTAAAGGCTTATTCAGTTCTCCCAGTTTATATCGCGCAAAAAGAAATAGGCCTGACAGGAACAAAAAGACACTAAGAACCAGCCAAAGTTCCTTTACCGGAATTTGTATTCCGGGATAATTCAGTAAAATATAACTGCCTGCAAGGCCGATGCCTGTAAAAATATAGGCTATATATTTTTTCATTAGGGGCTGCTATATTATTTTGTTTTATAAGTTGTATTAAGGTAATATATTAATAACTATACAAGATGTACATAATAGCAACCTTCTTATAATAAACAAATCTCTGACGTTTCAAAACAGTTCTCACTCCCAGGCCGAATTTTATATTCTTTATCCATCGACTTTATTCTTGAAGGGGTATATGTCTGTGAAAAGTAACTGCACTAAAGCACACTTTTCTGCTTCTTTCCTTTTGCAAATGGAATGATCATAGGAACATTCTTCTGGTATTGGCGATAGGTTTCACCATGTTCAACAACCAGGTCCTTCTCTTCAAAGAATTTCACAGCGATCAGTATATACGCTTTAGTGCAAACGGTAAATATCAGATGCCCTACTGTCATCTGCGGTGTACTCCAGAAGGCAATCAGAAAGCCGAGCATTAACGGATGACGAACCAGTTTGTAAAACCAGGAAACCTGAAACGGTGATTCTTTACGTTGCTTAGTTTTCAAATTGTCAAATACCTGTTTCAGACCAAAAAGATCAAAGTGGTTGATCATGAAGGTGGAAGCTAAAACAATCAGCCAACCCAATAGGCCACCTGCTGTCAGAATAAAATTGCTTATGCCATTGGTCTTCCATACTATCGTACCAATGGGGCGCCATTGCCAGTATAGTACCAGCAAAAGAAGACTGGATAGTAATACAAATACACTTCGTTCCATTGCTTTGTCAATATATGCGGTGATCCATTTTTTGAACCAAGGCCTTGCCATAACGGAATGTTGAATAGCAAATACACCTAGTAATGTCATATTAATCAGGTAAGAAGATGTTGACCAAGTTGATTCCGGACTGTCAATGCTTTTCGGAACAAATGAATTGGTTACAAAGCCAATCGCATAAAGAAATGCAATCAGGAAGATGACATAAGCGAAACATCCGAAAAGGAAAATGGCTGATCTTTTCATTTTATTATTTTTTTGGAAGCCTTTAGTTTGGCTGAGGATCAAAGCTTAAAAGAATGGAAGTAAGTAAAAAGTAAGTTCACATAAGATGTAAAAGTTACCGGCGGAACTGTTGAATTATGTTTGGCATCTGTAATGAACAATTCAAAAACGGTGAGCCTGAATCCTTCAATTAATAAGGATTGCATAGGATAACCTTTTGCTTTCCGGTTTTATTCCCTCTTAAAACAAATAAGGGGCGCCATCCTACACCTGCATGAAGTCATACAACATTCAGGCTGGATTTTCTTTATTCATTGCGATGAGAAGGGAATTTTTGCGATGAAAAAATTCTTTTAATCAAAACAAAATCTTTCAGGATGAACAAAAATTTCTATGGGTGCATCGTTGCATTCAGCATTACATTATTCAGTTGTAGTAAAGAATCTGACTCTGGGAACAGCACAACCGATCCAAGCGTAAAATCAATTGTAGTGATCGCCTCTGGCGATAGCGCTGCTATCGTATCCAAGATCAACGAATTCCGCTTGCTGGCTGGAAATCCATTGAATACGGCGCCCGGCGCCACAAATGGCCGTCGTGAAGTGAATTGGGACGGTGTACCAGCCGCCTTTACCAATAATAATTCATATCCTTTCGACTTTTTCGGAAGCGCCGATCCGGCTTTAGGTAATGGCCGTAAAAGAGGCTTGATCCTCAATGCCAACGGATCACAGTTCCGTGTTGATAGCAGCCGATTCGAACAAATTGATCCGTCTTATCCTACCCAATTCGAGGCTTTCAGCAAGAGCCGCCTTTTTGTGAATACGTCAAGTCCCGTAACTGAGGTATCCTTTAAGGTCCCCGGTGGCAGTGAGGCAGCGTATGTGCAGGGCTTCGGCTTGATCTTTTCGGATGTGGATGATGCTACCTCAACGACCGTGCAGTTTTACAATGGCGATAAAAGCCTGGGCCTTTTTAAGGCGCCAGTCCGGTCCGGAAATGGCTCTTTCTCTTTTTTAGGTGTAGGTTTCCCTGAAGAGAAGGTAACGCGTATTAAAATCACCAGTGGGAATGGTGTGCTGGCTGCCGGAGTGAAGGATATTTCCAATGGCGGCAGTAAAGATCTGGTTGTGATGGACGATTTTATTTACGATGAACCCAGAAAGCTTCAATAAGCACTATATGTTCAAGAGCCGTTCCTAAGAGCGGCTCTTTCTTTTTTACCGGTCCAGCCATTTTTTAAAGGAGGGAACTTTTTCCCTGCTCATATCAATTTCAAATTTCTGTAATGGCTCTTTAAGGTAAATGGTCAGTTTTGAATTTTCTTTTGTCCGGGCAGATTTGATCGCATCAATATTAACGATATATTGCCGGTTGGCTCTATAAAAGCGGGAAGGATCCACTACTTCTTCAATTTCCTCCATAGAATCACAATCCACTATATACCGGTCTCCGCTGAACAGGTATATATAATGTAGTACGTCTTTTATAAAAAAGGCAATTTCGTTAGTTGGAATGGGAATGAACTGATTCCGCATGTTCACCAGGAAGCGTTCCTTATAGAGAGGTTTTGCACCAGATATCTGACTAAGGCTGGAAAGCAAGGCTGCCATATCTCCGGTTGGTTTTCCTTCAAAGCGTATGGTCCTGCTTTTTTCAATAGCCCTTTTCAGGGAATCTGAATTAATCGGTTTCAGCAAGTAATCAACGCTATTTACCTTAAACGCCCGGATAGCATATTCATCATAGGCAGTAGTGAAGATTACAGGGCATGTAATCGTATACAGGTCAAACAGTTCAAAACTCACACCATCGGATAGCTGGATATCCATGAAAATGAGGTCCGGTTCCGGATGCTGCAAAAACCATTTTCTGGCTGTTTTCAAGCTGGGTAACACTTCAATAATATCAACATCATCGGCTACTGATTCTATTTTTGATTGTAGTTCCGAGGCAATCAATTCCTCGTCCTCTATAATTATTGCTTTCATGTTTATTCAGTTTAATCAATCAGGGGAATATGTACGGAGAATTGGTCTTCAGTTTCTTCGATGAGCACAGGCAGATCCGTTAAATAACCATATAGGGTTTTCAGGCTACGCAAGCCTTGTTTATTGGATGTTTCCACACTCTTTTTCTTTTGCAGGTTATTCGATACAATGAGGTATTGCTCTTCCGTGAAAATATGGATCACTAAAGGCGCATCTTTGTCCATTATATTGTGCTTGATGGCATTCTCGATCAGGTTCTGTATGGTGACCGGTACTATTTTGCAATCCCTGCAGCGTTCATCAATTTTTATCGAAACCTGTAAGATTTCCTTAAAACGGGTTTTTTGTAATTGCACATAGTTGTCTGCAGAAGTTATTTCGCGTGACAGCTCAACCAGCTCGCTATCCCTGCTTTTGAGTATGTAGCGATACGTGTCGGAAAGCTTTTCGAGAAAGTTTCGCGCCATATACGGATCTTTCAGAATCAGGCTGTTCAGAGACGTAAGGGAGTTAAACAGGAAATGAGGATTTAACTGTTGCTTTAACCCTTCGTATAATACCAGTGCTTTCTCTTTCTCCAGTCGCTGGGCTTTTGTTTCCAGTCCAAATACCTGATTATGATGCGCTACGCGACTCCGGTGCAAGCCATATAATATTCCTGCCGTAACCAGCGCTAAAATCATGTAGAACAAAAAGGTTTCGTAAAAGGGCGTAGCCACATAAATAGGAATCGCTATAGAGGCTGCTTTAACCTGTGAACCGGGTTCAAATGTTTTTACCCTGAATGTGTAATTTCCACCCGAAACATTGGCATAACTTACCGATCTGAGATTCCCTGCATCAATCCATTCTTTGTCAATCCCTTCCAGCATATATGCGTAATGCTGTTTCTCGGGATGTACATAATTCAATGCCGCAAATTCAAAAGAGAAATAATTCTGATGGGGCCTTAGCTGTATCGCCCTGTTCTCTTTTAATGCCTCTTCAAAGGGAAAGGGCTTTCCATTTACCTGCATAGCCGTAACATATAAAGGCGCAGAGTTTTCATGCTGCAGCAATTGGCGCGATACAAAGCTGTAATAGCCTCCATAGTTCAGCAATAACATGGTATCG
>DATAHC010000379.1:0-7515 GCA_036263415.1 Flavisolibacter sp. | reverse complement strand
AAAGAGCATCAACCTGTATGGTGAAGCATTGATCAGGACCTTGTCTTTTAATAAAAAGGGAATGGGTGATACGGATGAAGGCATACGCATGACCAGGGAGCATTGGAAAGACAAAGGCATACTTCCAACCGAATTGAATATGGCCGATGGGTCTGGACTCTCTCCTCAGAACAGGGTAACCACCCATGCACAGGTTACTATTCTCCGGTATGCCCAAAAACAGCCCTGGTACCAGGGTTATGCCTTTGCCTTTCCGGAATACAATGGCATGAAGATGAAGAGTGGTACCATCGGTGGGGTTAAAGGTTTCTGTGGTTATCATACCTCGGCCGGTGGACGATCTTATATCTTTTCTTTCCTGGTTAATAACTACAATGGCTCCGCAGCCTCCCTGGTCAGGAAAATGTACCGCGTACTGGATGAGTTGAAGAAATAAGAAATCCGGAAGTCTTATTTGATAAACCGGTCCAGGCTCGCTTTACCAGGTCCCATGATCAATAGAGCCAGGAAGCAGATCAGATAGACACCTGCATTTTCGCCCTGTCCGTAAAAATCACCTCTGTGGGCAGAAAAAAGGGCTACCCCCATGGCTATCACCAGAGGAATGCAGGCCAGCCGGGTAAAAAGACCGATGATCACAAAAGCCGCACAAAAGAATTCAGCAAATACCACCAGGGATAAAGAGGTAGTGGATCCGATATGAAACGGGTCGGCAAACTTGGGCGCTTTCTGTGCAAAGTGGATCAGCTTGTCCAGTCCGTGATTGATCATTATAGAAGACCCTATGCCTACCCGTAAAAGCAGAGTAGCGAGGGAAAATGCAGAGTCGGAACAGGTGGTGCTGAATAGTTTTTTCATAAGTGTGTGAGAATTTGGACGCAAGTTTACGCAAACAATTTCACTTTCCTGATTACAGCTATTTTGTTAAACATGAACCCGCTTACTGCTTTTAACGTCCTGTTTGGAATGCTATTTGGTCACGGTCAAAATAATTCGAATATTTACAACGTTATCCAGCCACCGGTTAAAGGATGAAATATGAAGAAACTATGTACTTCGCTCTCTCTCAGTCTCCTTTCTTTTCTTTCTTATTCTCAGCAAACAGCCTTTATCAGAGATCCCAAGGCCAGCTTTAATGAAGCCAAGGAGTATTTTCAGAAGGAACAATACAATCTGGCCTATCCTATATTTAAGGAATTGCAGCAATCCCTTAGGGAAACCGATAAGGTGAATTACCCGATCGAAGCACAGGAGATCAATTACTATACGATCGTCAGCGCGCTGAAGCAGAATGAAGGGCGAGCCGAGGCAGATGCGCTTGAATACGTAGATATTACTAAAAACAATGCGCGGGTGCAGATGATGAATTTTCACCTGGCAGAATACTATTTCAGGAAGCAGCAGTTTTCCGATGCTGTAGGACTATATGAAAATGCCAATATCGCCAACCTGAATAACAGGGAGATATCGGATATGAAATTCCACCAGGGCTATTCCTATTTTACCATGCAGCAGTTTGCCAGCGCCAAGCCCTTACTGAATGCCATCCGCCAGATAAAGACCGATCCGAACTATGTGGACGCGAATTATTATTATGGCTTCATCGCCTTTCGCGATAAGAACTACACCGAGGCGCTCGAAAGCTTCCGGGTAGTGGAGAACGAACCGGATTATGAAGCGATCGTTCCATACTATGTAGCCCAGATCTATTATGTACAGGGTAAGAAGGAAGAAGCCATAACCTATGCGGAAAATAAGATCAAACAGGGTAAGACCCAATACTACGACCTGGAGCTGAAGCAGCTGCTGGGTCATGCCTATTTTGAAAAAAAGCAATATGCCAAATCTCTTCCTTACCTGGAAGACTATGTAGGTCGCTCCAAAAAAGTAAGAAGGGAAGACCTGTATGAACTTTCATATGCGTATTACCAGGCGAACAACTATACAAAAGCAATTGATGGTTTTAAGCAGCTGAGCGGAAAGGAAGATTCCCTGAGTCAGCATGCTATGTATTTATTAGGTGATTCCTATTTAAAGACGGGTCAGCGTTCCAATGCACGCAATGCGTTTCTCTTCAGTTCCTCCAATAACAGTAACCAGCAGCAGCGGGAGATTTCCCGTTTCAATTATGCCAAGCTTTCCTATGAGCTGGGATATCAGGATGAAGCTCTCAACAGCCTGCGGACTTTTTTGAATGATTATCCGGATTCCCAATACCGGGATGAAGCGGTAGAGCTGCTGGTAGGAGCTTTAGCCAATACCAATAATTATAAAGACGCTCTTACCTTGCTGGAAGGCATACGCAATCCAACGGCCAACGTCAAGCGCTTGTATCCGAGGATCTTATTTGGCCGTGCTACGGAATTGATCAACGACGGCGAGCTGGCCGCTGCAGATGCCTTGCTGGACAAAGCACTGAAAGACCCGAACAATAGCGGCATCCTTCCACTGGTCAATTTCTGGAAAGGAGAGCTCGCCTACCGGGCCAATCGCATCGATGATGCTATAAAATATTATTATTCCTACCTGAATGCCGGTGCCCCTGCATCCGGTGAGGCCAATGAAAGGACGGTCAAATATAATCTTGGCTATGCCTATTACCGGAAAGAAAATTATCCGGTGGCCAAAGGTTTTTTTGAACCCCTGGCTACTAATGTTTCACTGAGCTCTGATGCCATAACCCAGGATGCCTATATCCGTACGGCTGATGCGTATTATATGAGCCGCAACTATGCACAGGCGCGGACCATGTATGATAATGTGATCCGGTTTTCATGGGCTTCGGAAGACTATGCCACGTTTCAGCGGGCCATGATCGCCGGTATCAGTAATCCAACGGAGAAGGTGAACCTGCTCAATACGATGACGCGCAAGTTTCCCCAATCCAGCCTGGTAGGGGATGCCAACATGGAAATTGCCAACACCTATTTATCGGAAGAGCGCTACCGCGAAGCCATTCCTTATCTCAATACTATCAGCAATGCAGCATCCAGCAGCAGCCTGAAGCCGCAGGCCTTGCTGAAGCTGGGTATTGCCTATTACAACCTGAATAATAAGGACAATGCCATTGCACAGTACAAAGCCCTGCTGAACAGCTATCCCAATTCTCCTGAAGCGGAAGATGCGCTGGATAACCTGAAAACGATCTATGTAGAGCAAAGTAAGCCTGGAGAGTATGCGGATGTAGCGCGTCAGGCCGGCAAGCCATTATCGGTTGATGCGGAAGAAGCGCTGACGTATGAAGCGGCCAAAAATCAATATGATAACGGCAACAGTGCTGCTGCCCTGGATGCTTTCAATACGTACCTGCAGCGTTTTTCCAATGGCGTTCATTCCACTGATGCGCAGTTCTACAGGGGAGAGATTTACAGTGCCAAAAAAGACTGGAATAATGCGCTGGCCAGCTACGCCGTAGTGGCGGAAAGGGCTCCGAACACTTTTGCCGAAAGGGCCGTTCTGCAGGCTGCGCGCATCCAGTTCTTTGAACTTAAAAACTATGCTGCAGCAGAAACGTATTATGTGCAGTTGAAGCAGATCACCGCCAGTCAGGAAAACCGCCTGGAAGCCATGCGGGGATTACTGCGCAGCCAGTATCAGCAGCAGAAATGGAGTGATGCCGTGGCGAATGCCAAAGACCTTATCGCACAAAAGGGCAGCAGCTCCGATGATAAGGCGCTGGCAAATATGACTATTGGCAAGTCTGCCCAGATAGGGGGGCAATATGACGTGGCGCTTAATTCATTTAAAGCAGTTGTGGCCGTGAATAAGGCGGCCCTGGCAGCCGAAGCCCGCTATGAGATTGCCAATACCTGGTTTCTCACCGATCGTTTGCCGGATGCCGAAAAGGCTGCTTTTGAAGTGATCAATAAATCAGGCTCGTATGATTGGTGGGTAACCAAATCCTATATCCTCCTGGGTGATATCTATTTCAGGCAGAAGGATTATTTCAATGCCAAGGCTACCTTCCAGAGTATCGTTACCAACAGCCTGAATGCTGAATTGAAGGCGGAAGCACAGACAAAGCTGAATAAAGTAATTGAAGAAGAAAGCAGGAACAGTAAAGTAAGTACCCAATAATTTTCACCTCATTGAGATAACCACAATATGAAATCTTCCCTCATTTTAGCAGGCATATTATTAATCGGGTCCACGATACAGGCGCAGGACACTACCCGTAAAAAGGAAGTGAACATTACGTCCACCTTCAAGCCCACGCTTAAGGAAGCAGCCAAGATTAATCTGAATGCCACTCCGCCTACTCCTGACACCACCCGTCCGCGGCTTCAGTATACCATACCGAACCAGAACCTGGCCTTTGCCTTTCAACCGGGCTCCTTAAAGCCGCTGGCCCTCCAGGTAGATACGGGTGGCCGCTGGGATAATGAAAGCTTTGCCAAGATCGGTTATGGAAATTATAAGACGCCCTTTCTGCAACTCGGCTTATCGGCCGGAGATGGAAAGACGGCTGGCGTGAACCTTTATGCCAAACATATTTCTTCTAAGGGTAAGCTTCAGTACCAGGATTATACCAATACGAATATTGGTTTGAATGCTTTCTTTCAAACCGCCAATAACCTGGAATATGCTGCAAGGCTCAGTGGCTTGCAGGAGAAGTATAACAAATATGGCTTCGAGCCAAAAACACTCACATTTCCAGAAGATTCCATTAACGTAAAATACCAGACCTGGAAAGGAAGGCTGGCCTTCCGTAATATCAACCGGACCGCTCTCGGTCTCTCTTATTCCGCGGAGTTCCTGGTAGATGCTTTTAATGACCAGCTGAGTAATTCGGAGAGCAATTCTTTTCTGAAACTGCTGCTTCAGAAAATGGTGACTAAATCTTTCGGGGTGGACCTGTCTGTAGATGCCAGTATTTCACGCTATAAGCCGGAAAAAAAATCAGACATCAGCAACAACTTTGTTTCACTGGCGCCTGCCTTATTATATAAAACAGCTAATATCAACCTGCAGGCCGGCATCAGGCCCTCCTGGGATAATGGCGAATTCAAGGTATTCCCCAGCGTTATGGCGGAATTCAGTTCCAGCGATAAACGCTTTTCTTTTCAGGCCGGCTGGATCGGTTACCTGAAAACGGCCAGTTATCAGTCCATCGCCGGATATAATCCATGGGTGTGGGCACCGGACAGAACCTATAATGCCCGGTATGAAGAACGCTATGCAGGATTCAAAGGGTCTGCGGGAGATCATTTTTCCTACAGTGCGAAGGTGGCCTACAACAAGATCAATAACCAGCCACTTTATGTGAATGATACCATGAGCGGTAAATCCTTCCTGGTGCTGAATGAGCCGGAACTGAAAGTGCTCAATTTCGGAGGAGAGATCGGCTATAATGTTGGGGAACAGTTCTCCCTGATATCGTCTATTCAGTTCAACCAGTATAAGCAGCAGGTAAATGACAAAGCTTGGGGGCTGTTGCCTTTGGAATTCAACACCACTATGCGGCTGATGGTATTGAAAGACCTCTATGTCAATGCCAATCTCTTTGCTTTCGACGGCCCATGGTCGCTGACAAAGAATGGCCGCACCAACCTGCAGGGAGCCATGGACCTGAGTGCCGGACTGGAATTCAAGATCGTACCGAACGTAAAGCTTTGGGCACAATTCAACAATATCCTCAATAAGGAATACCAACGTTGGAACCAATACCCGACTTATGGCTTCAACTTCCTTGGAGGAGTTGTATTTTCGTTCGCTCAAAAGAATTAAAGTGCTGACGAACCTGACGAAATACCTGCTACAGTATAAACAGCTGCACGTGCCGCATATCGGTACGCTGGAGATCATTCAGCAGTCACCCGAATTCGATGTGGTGGATAAAGTGATTCTCCCACCTGTTTATAAGGTGCGCCTGAATGACGGCGGGGAAACTACAGATCAGCAGATCCGGTTCCTTTCGGTTCAGGAACGTAAAGAGCCCATTACAGTGCGGGAAGAACTGGACCAGTTTGGCCAGAAACTAAAGGCTGCCCTGCACCAGAATGCATTTTCCTGGAAAGGTGTGGGTATCCTGGAAAAAAAGGGGAGTCAAGTTCACTTCTCCAACGATCTGATAGCGGTGAATGGGTTGGGAATGGTGGCGGCCGAGAAGCTGATCCGGGAAAATGCGGAGCACGCTGTTCTGGTTGGCGATCAGGAAATGACCTCCACCGAAGTTCATGAAAGCCGTCTGCCGGTTAAAAAGGCTAGGAACTATGCTGTGATTATAGGATGGATCTTATTCATTGTTACCCTGCTTATTATTCTCTATCTGTTATATCGCGGTAATTTCCAGACCGGAGCAACCGGGCTGCAGCTGCGGTATTCCTTCAACGGGCCATTAGCCGCGAATCTTACCTGATTGCCTTATTTTGCAGCCCTTTATGAGCCTTATTCATTATTCACTTTGTCCTGTTTGTAAAAGTTCTGCTATAGATCCCCTGCTCACCGTAAAAGATCATTCGGTGAGCCATCAGGAATTTGTGGTGTGGCAATGCAGGGATTGCAGCCTGCGTTTCACTCAGGATGTTCCCGATCAGGAAAGTATTGGCCCTTACTATCAGTCCGAAGATTATATCTCTCACTCGAATACCAGTAAAGGGGCATTGAATAAGCTGTATCAGCGTGTGCGGCGCTTTACCCTGAAACAGAAGGCGGATCTGGTGATCAGTCATACCCGCCCTCGGGGTTCCATCCTCGACATGGGTGCGGGTATCGGCGCGTTCCTGGATGTTATGAAAGAAAAAAGCTGGAATATCACCGGCCTGGAACCGGACGCCGGTGCGCGGGAACAGGCCCGCAAATTATTCCGTATAGAGCTGCAGGATGCCGGCAAGCTGGAACAGTTGCAGGAGGGGAGCTACGATGCCATTACCTTATGGCATGTGCTGGAACATGTACATGCCTTGCACAATACGATTGAAAAGCTGAAAAAACTGCTGACTACAAGTGGAAAGTTGTTTATTGCCGTACCGAATTACAGTTCACTTGACGCATCGGTATACCTCAATTTCTGGGCGGCCTATGATGTGCCCCGTCACCTGTATCATTTCACGCCCAAATCTATCGACAAGCTGATGGCCTTACACGGCATGCGTGTAATTTCTAAAAAGCCCATGTGGTTCGACAGCTTTTACATCAGCCTCCTGAGCAGCAAATACCATAGGGGGAAAACCTCCTGGATAGGGGCAGGTGTAACGGGATTACGCTCCAACATAAAGGCATTCCTGAATAAGGACCGATGCAGCTCCGTTACCTACATAATTGAGAAGGCTTAATGTGAGAACTGCACTTCGTACAGTTCCGGGAAATACTTGCCGGTTATATAAATTTTATCGGTTACCGGGTTATAGGCAATCCCATTCAATACATCTGCATGGGGATCCTTTGCCTTCACTTTATTGACCAGCTCCGTGTAATCCATTTTAGCCACGACCGCGCCATTGGACGGATCTATTTTTAATATGTAATTGTATTGCCATTGATTGGCATAGATAAATCCTTTAATATATTCCAGCT
>DATAHC010000378.1:0-3500 GCA_036263415.1 Flavisolibacter sp. | reverse complement strand
AAAGCCTGTAACACGCCACATTCACCGCAACCGATCTCCAGCACTTTGGCTCCTTTTTTCAAAGGTGTTTCCCGGCTCACGAAGGGAACAATCGATTGTTTCGCATTCAGATACTGGATGGAATAATACCGGTCACGGTCTTTATGAAATTCAAACATGTACCAACAGTTTACTACAGGAAGATGGATGGCTAAAGCTAGGCTGGCGCCGGGTAGTGAACTGTCGCCGGTTATACTAAGTCAGGTAAAATATCAACCGGGCCTCCTAATAAATTTCATTTGTTGTAAGCTATGCGACGAAAGGCTATGGGCAGGTGCTCTAATTTGTGTAGTTAACAAGTAGAATACATTAAATCCTTCCGATGAAAACGATCTTTTACCGCAATCATCCCTTCTGCACTATAGGATATATGCTGGCTGCTCTTTGCTTCAGCAGTTGCGGCATCCTTGGAAAAAAAGGCAAAGACGGCCCCCTGGCCGATGACGGTCAGCTCCACGGCATCTCGCCCGGCAGCCACTATGTGCTTCCGAAACCCCCGGGAATGGTTTACATTCCACAGGGTACGTTTCATATGGGCCCGAGCGATGAAAACATTTCCGCCGGCATCAATTTTAAGAACCGTTCCATTTCCATCAGCGGTTTCTGGATGGACCAGACCGAAATTACCAACAATGAATACCGCCAGTTCGTTTACTGGGTACGGGATTCCATTGCCGCCAAAATACTGGGCTACGTGAAAGACGGCGGTGACGGGGAAACCATAATTGACTGGGTGAAGGCGAAAACCATTTTCGCTCCGGGTAACAAGAATACGGAAGCATTGGAGGGCCTGTATCTGGCACCGGAAAACCAGCTGTTCGGTAAGAAGGAACTGGATCCGAATAAGCTGATCTTCAACGGTACCTATTTCGATCTAAAGGAAGCTGCGCGATTTGAGAACAAGGGAAAGCCTAGGGGTGGTTTCAAAGTAAACAATATGGTGAAGATCTATCCCGATACCCTGGTATGGGTCCGTGACTTCTCTTACTCCTACAATGAGCCGATGACGAAGCGCTATTTCGCCCACCCGGCCTTTGGCAACTACCCGGTGGTAGGGGTGAACTGGAAACAGGCGGCTGCCTTCTGCGAGTGGAGAACCCAATATTTGAACTCCTGGCTGGATTCCAAAAAGAGAGTTCAGGAATCGGACTTCCGACTTCCTACCGAAGCTCAGTGGGAGTATGCTGCCCGCGGTGGCCGTTCCCAGTCCATGTTTCCCTGGGGTAACTATTATCTAAGAAACAAGAAAGGCTGTCTGCTGGCCAACTTCAAGCCCGGCCGTGGTAACTATCCCGAAGACGGCGGCTTCTATACCGTACGTGCCGATGCCTACTGGCCTAATGATTTCGGTCTGTACTGCATGGCGGGTAACGTAGCAGAGTGGACCTCTTCCATCTACTATGAAGGGTCCTATACTTTCCAGCACGATATGAACCCCGATGTTCGCTGGAATGCCAAGGATTCCGATCCTCCCAAAATGAAGCGCAAGGTGATCCGTGGCGGTAGCTGGAAAGATGTAGGTTACTACCTGCAAACCGGTACCCGCACCTACGAATACCAGGATTCTACCAAATCCTACATCGGCTTCCGCACCGTCATCGATTTGCCGGCACCATCCGGACATAGATAATTCTTTAGAACGGTGAAAGCAGGCGCATTGCCTGCTCATCACTCATCCCTCCTCCGCAAGAAAGGAATTGCCAGTAAAAATTGCATTCCTTTCTTTTGCTTTCGTATCTCAAAAGGCCAGTCATTGAAGCCGGCTATTTTTTGGCAGATGCCAAGGCTGTTGTTAGCTGCCAGAGAAGCCTTCCATTTGTCCGGGAACCACTTATTGAGCCATCGCCTGATTCCCCTGCCCGGACTAACATTCCCTGAAATACAGATCATAGCAACGGCATCATCAATTGATTCCAGCGTAGGTATCAACTGGCAGTCGATATGAATGACCGGCGAGGGCCGGGCAGCTGCATGATCCAGTATCCAGGAAAATATATTCCTGACAACCTGTTGCAGCTGGGCGGCATTCACTTCCAGCAAGGGAAGGTCATCTTTGATAAATAGTGTGGCACCGGCCTGTATCAGGCGCTCCTCCATGCCCCTGATCACATCCGTGAGTAAGGCACCCAGGCTGTGCTGCGAGCGGTAATGGGAAAGTACCAGGAAATCAGCAGGATGGTTTCCGGCCTCTGTAAAAGTAGTGGTGCGCTGTCGCTTTATCATATACGATGTAAAGGAGTTTGTTGTTTGATAGGAGCAGTTAGGGCGTAAGAAGGGTAGGATTAGTTAGCTGGATAAGGAACCCCTGTAGAAACAAGGGGTTCGATTCTTTACCTAAAAAAATGAGGCGTGGGGATATAGCACCACCTCACTAGTATGAGAACAAGTGAAGATACCGTGACTACGCGTAGCAGTTTGTCTATGGGTTTACATATAGAAAAATGGAGTGCTGCAGCGAAAAGGCTGCGCAGGAAGATGAGGGGGTGCCATTCATTCAGCATAGATTTTCAGCGGGCATAAAAAAAGGGCCTGATGGCCCTTATCCCGTCCTATGATTAACCCTAAACTAAAATCTGGTTAAGAAGGCCCTCAGGCCTTGTCTGCTTTTCGTAGTTGCAGAAAGCCGAGAGCACCCAGGCTGATTACGAAAAGAATGGCTGTAAATAATTCAATGTTCATAAAGTAAGTTTTTGTTACTGCAAAGATGAGCAGCGAATCCGTTGGAGCGGGCCATGATTGAGTGAATGTAGCAAACCATCTAGTTAAAGGCCTCCTGTAATAAAAATGAATCAGGCAAGTGCCAGCTTGTTAACGTATTCCGGCCAACGGTATTTACCGCAAAATGTCTTGTACTGGATAAAAGGCAACCATGGAACAGCTAGTTTGCAGAAACTGTTTAATACTACTATCCATGCGGGAACGGCAGCAAACCATATTTCGCGATAATCTTATACACCTGCGACAGACCCTGGGCCTATCGCAGGAAGAGGCCGCACGGAAGATCGGCATCAAGCGCAGCCGCCTGGCCTCGTATGAAGAAGGAAGGGCCACCCCGGGGCCGGATATCCTGGTAAAGATCTGCGACGGGCTCTCCATCACCGACCTCTATGCTTTTCTCACCGATCCCAGTTATAGCCTGAGGCCGTATATGCCTACGTTGGAGCAGCGCTACCGAGCGCTCCCGGAAAAAGAGCGCAAGCTGATCGACCTGTTGCTGGGAGATATTCCCTGAAAATCCGAAAATAAAGTTCAAGTAATGTATAACGGTATACATCTAGCAATTCCTGAATGCCACATCTTGCCGAAAAATTATAAACTATGAAACTAAAAGTTTTACTCAGTGCCGCATTACTGGCATCATTCGTATTTATCGGTTGTAAGAAAGAAGGGCCCAAAGGTGATACCGGCGCCACCGGGGCACAAGGACCTGCAGGTCCTCAGGGTCCGGCAGGTAGTCCGGG
>DATAHC010000377.1:0-3132 GCA_036263415.1 Flavisolibacter sp. | reverse complement strand
ATAGGTATCATTGCCTTCTATGGCAGCGAGACCACAGAGCAACAGTTTGTCCGTTACACCGCTGAAAGCAGAAACAACCACGACCATCGGACGGGCCTTTTGCTTCGACGTTACAATAGACCGGACCTTTTTTATATTCTTAGAATGGGCTACGGAGGTACCCCCAAATTTTAAAACCTGCATGATGATTGATTGATGAAAAAGCGAAATGAAAAAGTTTCTCTGAAGTAGCTTACAAGCCCAATTGGCAATATGATAAAGTACAACCCCTTAGGGTTGTGGTCACGATCGTAATCGTGGAAGTCAGGAAGACTTCAGAAGAAGGGATAATATGAAATAAGTTTACGTTCACTGATGGCTGATAGAGCTACAAGTTACTAAATATTCTGCAATGCCTAAACTTTTTTAGCATGTTAATGTCTGGATACTTACACTTCTTGGTAAATTTGAGTGTATGGAACATCTCTCATTCCGCGAACTCAATCATTTCAGGAACGACGTCGGCATCAAATTTCAATTATACAACAGCCTTTTCACTTCTTTACCTTTTCACCGTATTGAAAAGACCGGCATTTTATTGTCCCTTTTTCTGAATCATTGTGAAGAAAGTTTTCGGAAAAGAATGAGCCCGGGGGAGGTAGTTGAACAGTTCTTTCAGAAATATACCTCCCTTCAGCAGCATAAAGAACAGGTCGATTTGCTGTTTCGCTTTGTGCAGTATTGCGAAAGGCAGGTGGTCCTCTTTGATGCGGTGGAAGATGCTGCCTTTACGGAGATCAACGATACAGGTGGCGTGGGTACTCTGAAACATATGCAGAATACTGTACTGGAGCTCAAAAAGCAAAAAGACCTGTTGGAGAAACTGAAGACATTCTCGGTTACTCTGGTTCTCACGGCACACCCGACACAGTTCTATCCTGGTTCTGTTTTAGGCATCATTAATGATCTTTCCAGGGCATTAAAAGAGGATAATGCTGCACAGATCAATAAATACCTTCAGCAATTAGGTAAAACACCACTTTTCAAAAAACAGAAACCCACCCCCTACGATGAGGCGGTAAGCTTGATATGGTACCTGGAGAATGTTTTTTATAACGCCATAGGCAGCATACTGGTCGACCTTAAAGAACATTTTCCTGAAATCGACCTGGAGGAAAACCCGGTGATTCAAATGGGGTTCTGGCCGGGCGGCGACCGGGACGGCAACCCGAATGTAACGGCTGATATCACCTTTAAAGTGGCTGAAGCGCTTCGTTCGAGTATCATCAAATGTTATTACCTGGATATCCGGCGTCTTAAACGCCGCCTTACCTTCAAAGGAGTGGATACCATTCTTGCTGATCTGGAAACCAAATTGTATCAGAATATTTTTGTTCCGGGAGCTAAAACGGAACTGACCAGGCATGAATTATTGGACCCGCTGCTATCCATCAGGCAAACGCTGATCTATGAGCATAATGGATTATTCCTCCAGCTGCTGGAAAGCCTTATCCAGAAAATCCATGTTTTCGGATTGCATTTTGCCTCTCTGGATGTCCGTCAGGAAAGTACGGCGCATGGAAAACTGTATGAGGAAGTAGCTGTAAAGGAAAATATTCTTCCGGCCAACTTTGCAGTGCTGACCGATGAAGAAAAAATAAGGGCTATTTGTTCGATCAGTAAAGAAGCAGATCCTGAACGTTATGACGGTATCTCAAGGGACACGCTTTTATCAATCGATAGTATCGAGCACATTCAGCGATTTAACGGTGAACAGGGTTGTAACCGCTATATCATCAGTCAGTGTGGTAGTGTATTGAACGTGCTGGAAGTATATGGCCTCTTTTTGTTACGGGGCTGGAAGAAAGAAGAACTGAATATTGATATTGTACCGCTCTTCGAAACGATAGAAGATCTGAAAAATGCGCCTGCAGTAATGAAGGCCCTGTACGAGAATAAGGAGTATGCAGAACACCTGGCACGAAGGAATAAATTGCAAACCATCATGGTGGGCTTTTCAGATGGTACTAAAGATGGTGGCTATCTCATGGCCAACTGGAGCATTTTCAAAGCCAAGGAAGAACTCACCAGGATCTCAAAGCAATATGGGATTGATGTGGTATTTTTCGATGGCAGGGGAGGTCCGCCTGCCAGAGGCGGAGGTAAAACACATAAGTTTTACGCCTCCATGGGTAAGAACATTTCAACGAGAGAAATTCAACTGACAATACAGGGACAAACCGTAAGCTCCAATTTCGGTAACAAGGCGTCTGCCCGTTATAATATCGAACAATTGCTGAATGCCGGTATTGCCAATGAGCTGTTCGCTGAAAATGATAAAACGCTTAATGCTGAGCAGGAAAAAATGCTGCAGCAGCTGGCCGACATCAGTTTTGACACCTATAAAAAGCTGAAAGAACATCCGGATTTCCTCAATTATCTTTCCGAAGTAAGTCCACTGAACTATTACAGTGAGACCAATATCAGCAGTCGCCCATCCAAGAGGGGAAAATCTTCCCGACTCTCTCTGAAAGACCTCCGGGCTATACCTTTCGTGGGTGCCTGGAGCCAACTGAAGCAGAATGTTCCGGGCTATTTCGGTCTGGGTACAGCCCTGGAAGCATTGGACCGTATGGGTAAACTAAATGAGATTAAGCACTTATACCAGCGATCGCTGTATTTTAAAACGCTGATGGATAATTGTGAAATGGCTATGAAGAAATCCTATTTCCCCTTGACCTCTTATCTTGCGGGAGATCCCCAGTATGGCGAATTATGGAACCTGATCGTGGAAGAATATGAACGAACGCAAAAATACCTGTTCAGGCTATCTGATAAAACGGAGTTGATGAGTGACTATCCGGTAGAGCAATTGTCAATTCAGATGAGGGAACGTATAGTACTCCCGCTGACGACCATACAGCAATATGCACTGATCCGGCTGCGCCAGGAAAATCACCTGCAGGATGTTGATAAGGAAACGTTGGAAAAACTGATTGTCCGTACAGCCTTCGGTATCATCAATGCCGGACGGAATTCCGTTTAACTATAATGTACTTGCCGGGAAAGATAACTCTGATCCCTGGTTTCAAGCGACGAAGCGCCCGTTAGGAACTCATCTACTTTCAGGGCGCATTCACGTCCTTCACTGAT
>DATAHC010000376.1:0-1708 GCA_036263415.1 Flavisolibacter sp. | reverse complement strand
GTACTGGCAACGCCCGCTGCCACTATTTTCCAGGAAGCCAAATACAGACCCAAGTAGATACGTGTCAGGCATTAAGGAACCAAACAGACAGAGCGCAATAAGCCACTAATTATATTTAAACGGAGTGATCATGTCAAAAGCAGGGATACTGACCTCAAATACTTCCCTGGTGTGCTGATTTTCCATAATGTAGGTACCGTGCATACGTCCGATCTCCGTATGGAGGTTGCACCCGCTTACATACTGATATTCATCACCGCTGCTGATCACCGGCTGCATTCCCACCACGCCTTCCCCTTCCACTTCGCGGTAACTGCCATCGCTATCGAAGATGTTCCAGTGGCGACTTTGCAGCTTCACCGGAAATGAATTATGGTTCTCAATGGTAATGCGGTAAGCGAACATGAACTCGGACTGCATCGGGTTGGAGTAGTCCTGCTGGTAGAAAGTTTCCACGCTTACTTTAACGCCTTCCGAAATCATGCTGACCATACGTATGATTTTTGTAAATGTAAAACAAAGTTGCTGCCACAATTTATAAACGATTTTTGTGGGATAAAAGTTTCAACATCACCTAATTTTGCGGCACATCAACCTCAAATCATATTATGAAAATAGCAGTAGCGAAAGGCGATGGTATCGGGCCGGAGATCATGGAAGCCGTGCTGAAGATCTTTGACGCTAATAAGGTAGGCCTTGAATATCAGTTCGTTGACATGGGGAAATGGGTTTTTGACAAAGGATTTTCCAATGGTATGACGCCGGAAGCTCAGCAAACGATTGAGGATCTGGGAATCCTTTTCAAGGGCCCCATGGAAACCCCGAAGGGAAAGGGTGTTAAAAGTGTGAACGTTACCGCCCGGAAAACGTGGAATACTTACGCCAATAAACGGGTATTTCAGACCCTTCATGGTGTTGATACCGTTTTCAGCAAGGCCGGCATCCCTATCGACATCACCATTGTAAGGGAGAATATCGAGGATACTTATGGCGGTATTGAACATATGCTCACCCACGACGTGGCCCTGAGCCGCCGTTTTATAACGCGCCCGGGCAGCCTCCAGGTGATCCGTTACGCCTTCGAAATGGCCAAGCAGAAAAAAGCACGACGCATTACATGCGGCCATAAGGCGAATATCATGAAGCTTACGGATGGGCTGTTCCTCGAATGCTTTTATGAAGTAGCCAAAGAATATCCTGAATTGAAGGCGGACGATAAGATCGTGGACGATCTGGCTATGCAGCTCGTGGTACGACCCGACCAGTTTGATGTAGTCGTGATGACCAATCTGCAGGGTGATATCATCTCCGATCTTTGCGCCGGACTGGTAGGCGGATTAGGATTTGCCCCCTCCGCCAATATCGGTGATCATATTTCCATTTTCGAGGCCGTGCACGGAACGGCACCGGATATCGCCGGAAAGAATATCGCCAATCCTACAGCCCTTCTGCTGAGTGGCTTTGCCATGCTGCGGCACCTGGGCTATGTGGAACATGCCGCTGTAATTGAAAACGCCTTACTGTATACGCTGGAGCAAGGCATCCGCACCGGTGACTTCGGAGACCGTTCCAAACCGGCTTTGAATACCACCCAGTTTGCCGATGCCATCATCAGCAATTTTGGAAAACAGCCACAGGTTGGCGCCAAAGAAGTGCTGCCGAATCAGCCTGAAACCCTGGCCGTCTGTCACCTGGAGACCAATAGTAT
>DATAHC010000375.1:0-7373 GCA_036263415.1 Flavisolibacter sp. | reverse complement strand
CTGGCAATGGATAAGCCAATTCCGGTACCCCGGTATTCCGCATTGCCATGAAGGCGTTGAAATACATTAAAAATGCGTTCCGCATCTTTCTGGTCAAAACCGATCCCATTATCGCTGATACGGATCAGGTAATAGTTTTTTGACTCATCCGGACCATGCAGATCAAAACCTGAATCCTTACCATTCACTGTTTGACAATCCACACGGATCTCCGGTATTACACCCTGTCTCACATACTTCAGGGCATTACTGATGATATTTTGAAACAGTTGCTGTAATTGCCGCATATGCCCTTTAACGGTTGGTAATTCCGACACCGTGATCTTCGCATGCTTCTCTTCTATTTCCAGCTCCAGATCACCTGTTACCTGCTTCAGTAAATGGTTCAGGTCAACCGATTCAAAGCTTCTGGGACGTAAGCTAACCTGCGAGTAGGAAAGCAGATCATCCACCAGGGAGCGCATTCTTTCCGTTGCGGTTTCCATGCGATCGAAGGTATGCCTGCCCTCTTCATCCAATAAGTCGTGATACTGCTTTTTTAACCTGTCCGCAAAAAAATGGATCTTCCGGATCGGCTCTTTAAGGTCATGGGAAGCGGCATAGGCAAACTCCTCGAGATTGACATTGGACCGCCTCAACTCTTCGATGGTAGATTCCAGTTCGGCCTGCAGCTTTTTAAGAGCTGTCTGATCGGTAAAGGTAACCAATACGGCATCTTCCGATTTTACGGTGTGAATATGAAAATAGACATCATACCCATCCTCGTAATGAATATCAAAATCATGTACGGTGCCGGTTACATAGGTATCCTTGTAGATTTCAAACAGGCCATTGGTTTTATAGGCCGGGAAATAAATACTGGCCAGCGCGCCCGTCAAAACGGAAGCGGTTTGTCCGATATAGCCGGCTACTGCTTCATTTACAATCTGAAACCGGAAATCTATGATTTCATTTTTGTCATCATAAACAGGCAGAAGTGTAAACATTCCTGCCTGTGAAGCATTGAACACCACGTTCATATGCTGGGCCTTCGCTTCTTTAATCAGCGCCACACTTTTAGATTCGGTGATGTCGGAAAAAACGTTTATCAGATGATCCTTATCCAGCCGTGAAACGGAAAGTTCCAGCCATTTGCCGGTTAGTTCCAGGTAATACTGCGTGCGAAAAGGCGCTCCGGTTTCCAGAGTCTCCAGGGCCTGTTGATACAACGGCGTATCCAGGATTTCCGGGTAATATTCTTTCGCAGTTTTATGTAAGTAGTCTTCTCTGGGAATGCCACTGAATTGTATAGCGGCTTCATTTGCCAGCGAAGTGCGAGCGTCTATGATCTCACCCTTTTCATTTCGTATAAATTCGCTGACGGAAATGCCACTGGGAGAATACGTAAGAATATTATCCAGAAGGGTTTTGCGCTGCTCCAGTTCCCGGATCATTTTATATTCTTCGCTTCGATCCTGGATCACGGTCAATACCCCTTCCTGTACTCTTGTACGTATGAAGCTATAGTATTTATTCAGCTTCTCATTGTAGATGGTATCCACAAATTTCTTACCGGTCAGATAGACCTCCAGTATCTGTTCGAAAACGCCTTTCTTTATTTGTTCCGGTAAGGTGGTTGTATCCGTTACGCTTACACCGATCAGCTCTTCACTGGTGCGGTTGCAAAACCGTAACATTTCTTCATTGCAATAGATATAAATAAAGTCGATGATGGTTCCTTTGGAATCCTTAACAGGCTTCATCCAGAATACAGGCTGTGGCTGCGCATCGAATAGATCGGCAACCAACTGGTCGTCAAACTGTATCTTGTTCATGGTGATTAAGGGTGTAACGCTTATAAGGGTAAAGATACAAAAGCCTGTGTGCCGAATTCAAAGTCCCTTGAAAGGCAGGTATGCATTGAATACTATGATACATAGGGGTAATGAATGAACCGGTTACCGGTACCTGGATGAATTGAGGGCCTACTGTCCTTCCAGCTGATTTCCAGCACCTCCCGTATCGTGGACATAATATCATGATACCGCAAGGGTTTTTGAATATAGAGATCGGCGCCCAGCTGATAGCAT
This sequence comes from Flavisolibacter sp., assembly GCA_036263415.1. GTDB lineage: Bacteria > Bacteroidota > Bacteroidia > Chitinophagales > Chitinophagaceae > Flavisolibacter. Next base: position 5,304 of record DATAHC010000375.1, on the reverse strand, counting down.
TGAGCAATATTGGCAAGGTCTGGCGATCCACTGTAAATAACGATCGGGAATGTCATCTTCAAAGTTCCCCTGATTTGCCTGAGGCAGGCTTTCCCATCTAAAACAGGCATTTTGAGATCAAGAAATAAAAGATCCGGAGGCGGGTGATGGATCAATGCAGCCAGTAAACCATCGCCCGAGTAAATGGGCCGGTACAGTGCCTCTGGTATGGTAAAAAGTATGGCAGATCTAAGAATATCAGCGTCATCAGGATCATCATCCGTGAACCAAATGCTTTTCACACGAGGCGAAGCATCTATCATTATTCCTTTTTAATGGTTGCCTGAAGGAGATAAACAGGCGCACTCCTTTTTTACCGGGAATGCACCTGTTTAAGATTAGCTAACTTACTCTAGAAGTACGCAATTACCTTAACAAGTTCCATGCCGTCCCTTACAAATTATTAACCTTCTGAAAATTGGGGAATTACATATATAATAACGGATTTACTTGTTGAAGAAAATCCTAAAACAAGAGCTTAAGGTAGTTTTCCCCTCAAAGAAGAATCAATATACCCAGGCAAAGTAGATTTTAAGCGTTCAATCAATTCAGCCTGCCTGGAAGGTTTGGTGATAAACCGAATCCCTTCGCGATGCGCAAATTCCTTATCGTTGACGGAAGTAGAAGTTGTAAAAAGCGTTACCGGAATAGCAGCAAATTCAGGTATGTTGCGGATCTCCAGTAAAATATCCTTTCCATTCAAGGGTGGCATATTCATATCCAGTATGATCATAGCCGGAAGATTTCCCGATTCTTTGCTTTGCTGCAGCAGGACCAGGGCGTCCTCCCCTTTATTGGATTGCCATAAAACAAGGCTTGGGTCTATTTCTGTAAAAGCCTCTTTTACCAATTCCAGGTCATCTGTGTCATCATCGATATGTAGTATAATCGTTGGCTTTCCCATCCTGTCGTTTTTGATGTCCGGACACTAAACCGCTATTACACTTCGTATTTATCAAATTCATGCCAGAATTAAAAGTATTGTGTTTTTTTGGCACTGATCTGCCATATGAAATCAATACCAAGGCATGTGATTATCTATTAGTACTACTAAAAAGATTGATGATAAGGTTGATAATTAAGATTCAACACATTTCAAAAATGCCTGTTATTCATCATAGGCGGCGTCTTTTCCATCACCTTAGCTCCCTGCATAATATTGTAGTTGAACTGAAGGAGAAATAAAACCAGTCGCTCGCCGGCCTTATTCCGCACCACACTATTGATACCGGCACCGGATTCAAAATGCCTGTTGGATCGGGACTTCCATGCATAGCCGGCATACAGCCAGTTTTCGCTGTAGACAGCATTCCTGTAGCGTGAAGGAATCAGGTATATTTCATTATTGGCATGAAGATACCCTTTGGATAAAGGTATGATCCATCCGGACTGCCACCGGAACCGCACGGCGCTGACCGCATTCATAACCGGAAAGTGAAACCAACGCTCTTCGGCGCGTAAGCGGTTATACCAGGTTGTTTTACCAAACTTTGTATTGAACTGAATTTGCTGAACCAGCCGGTGCTCATTCCGCCAGTCATCGTTAAATGGATTATTTCGTTGAAATCCATATCCCAATCCCATCTGCCAGTTCCTGCTGAATTTGAAAGAATAGAGCCCCTGAAGATAGTATTCCGTTAGTTGAGGACCATAATAAGTCTGTTCTATGGTTCTGGGCTGCAGGCGCGATTTCAAGGCCAGACTGAACGTGAGATCAGCCTTACTATTTAAACTTTTTGAATATCCAAAAGCGGCAGCTGCCCCTCCAAACTTGAGATCCTGACACATGGCAGTTTTGCCTGCCAGCACTATACTGATACAAAATAAAAATGGCTTCACGATTTATCGTTGAAGCCACATAGTTAGTTGGAATAACCAGTATTAATTGTCAGTATAAAGACAAACTAAACCACTTCTCCTTCCAGGTCATAATCGTAGGCTCTCGTAATTTTAACGTTTACGAATTCGCCTACGGGAAGCTTTCTGTCCGCACTGATCACGACCTCATTATCCACTTCCACGCTATCAAACTCGGTACGTCCCAGATAGCGCCCGGCCTCCTTCTTATCAATTAATACTTTAAAAGTCTGCCCGATCTTTTCCTGGTTCTTCTCATAGCTGATCTCCTGTTGAACTGCCATGATCTCTTCCGCCCTGCGTTGTTTTTCTTCTGCGGGAATATTATCTACCAGATCATAAGCGGAGGTATTTTCCTCATGGGAATAGGTGAATATTCCTACCCTTTCAAAACGCTGCCGCTCCAGAAAACCCTTCAACTCCTCTACATCATCCAGACTTTCTCCGGGGAAACCGGTAATCAGCGTGGTTCTCAGGCAAATGCCCGGAACGGTACTTCGGATCTTGGCCACCAGGTCCTCCATCTCGGTCCTTGTTATCTGACGACGCATGGCCTTCAGCATATTATCTGCCGCATGCTGAAGAGGCATATCCAGGTAATTGCAGATATTATCCCGCTCCTTCATCACGTCCAGGATATCCATTGGAAATTTATGCGGATAGGCGTAATGCAGGCGGATCCATTCAATGCCCGGCACATCGCTCAGGCGCTTCAGCAAATCGGAAAGCATCCGTTTTTTATAAAGGTCGAGGCCATAATATGTAAGTTCCTGCGCGATCAGCATGATCTCTTTTACACCTCTGCGGGCCAGTGTTTCAGCCTCTTTAACGAGGTCTTCCATAGATCGGCTAACGTGTTGTCCCCGCATCAGTGGAATGGCACAGAAGGCACAGGTCCTGTTACAACCCTCCGCTATTTTCATATAGGCATAATGCTGGGGGGTTGCCAGCAGCCTTTCACCGATAAGCTCGGCTTTGTAATCGGCTTCAAATCGCTTCAGGATCAGGGGCATCTCCATGGTGCCGAACCAGGCGTCCACTTCCGGTATGCTTTGTTCCAGATCGTCACGGTAACGCTGGCTTAAACAACCCGTAACATAAACCTTATCGAGCCGCCCTTTTTGCTTCAGGTGTACCTGATCCAGAATGGTGTTTATGGATTCTTCCTTGGCTTTGTCAATAAAGCCGCAGGTATTTACTATCACAATATTGTGATCTTTCCGGCCGCTTTCATGGACTACATCGATATCGTTGGCCATTAACTGGCCACTCAGCACTTCACTGTCCACCATGTTTTTGCTGCAGCCGAGCGTGATGATGTTAACTTTGTCCTTTTTAAGAGTTTTCGCTTTCATGCAAGGCGCAAAGGTAGGTACAATCTTCGTTTACACCTGTTTAGGAATTGATAAATAGGCATTATGGAATTAACCAGAATATTCAGGGCTTTTTTTAACAGTGAAAAGATCGGAGGTCTGATTTTATTGAGTTGCACGGCAATTTCTCTGATCATTGCCAATTCAGATTTGAGTGCCTCTTATACCGGTTTCTGGCACCAGCCAATTGACCTTTCATTCGGGTCTGTTCATCTAGATCATAGTCTTGCGCATTGTATCAATGATGGTTTAATGACCATTTTTTTCCTATTGGTAGGACTGGAGATTGAACGGGAGCTTTTCAAAGGGGAACTCAGTTCCTTTAGAAATGCCCTGCTTCCAATTGGTGCAGCCATTGGGGGGATGGCTTTCCCTGCTCTGATCTATTATATTTTTAATGCCGGACATGCCGAAGCATCAGGATTCGGTATCCCTATGGCCACTGACATTGCTTTTGCCCTAGGCATGCTGGCTTTGGCAGGCTCCAGAGTTCCCTATACGTTAAAGATATTTCTTACCGCACTGGCTATTATTGATGACCTGGGTGCCATCCTGGTTATTGCCTTGTTTTACAATTCCGGAATTGAATGGGGCAACCTGGGACTCGCTATTGGCATCTTCACAATCCTGATGATTTTTAATAAACTGGGAATTAAAAATCTGCTTTTCTATCTGATTCCTGGCATATTCATGTGGTACTTCATGCTTCAGTCAGGCATTCATGCCACTATTACCGGAGTATTGCTGGCGTTTGCCATCCCCTTCAGTAAAAATGATGCTTCCAATCCCTCCTATATTTTGCAGCATGCTTTACACAAGCCTGTAGCATTCCTCATTCTTCCCCTATTTGCTCTGGCTAATACGGGAATCGTTATTGATCAGGGATGGTTCAGTGACTTACAAAGCTCAAACAGTCTGGGGATCATGGCAGGTTTGATTGTAGGCAAACCCGTTGGTATACTGATAACCTGTTGGTTATTGATCAGGTTAGGGGTCACCTCCTTACCTAACCGGGTAAATTGGAAGCATATGGCAGGCGCCGGGCTTCTGGCAGGTATTGGTTTTACCATGTCCATTTTTATTTCCAACCTGGCTTTTACGGAAGAAACATGGATCGATCAGTCGAAAGTAGCTGTATTGATCGCCTCCATGGTGGCCACTCTGGCTGGCTTACTCATCTTCTTTTCTCTTAAGAGTAGACCGGATGAGCAGTAACCTGTCAGCTAAAGAATAAAAACTCCTGCAGCAGATAGACGCCGATGCCAGCAAAAAAACCCAGCAAGGCAAGCCAGCTTATTTTTCTCAGGTACCACATGAAATTAATATTCTCTATTCCCATAATGGCAACTCCTGCAGCGGAGCCGATAATAATGGCGCTGCCACCGGTACCAGTTGTGAGTGCCAGGAATTCCCAGAAATTATGGTCCGTCGGATATTTATCCAGATCGTACATGCCCTGACTGGCAGCTACCAGGGGTACGTTATCCACGACCGACGATAACAGGCCTAAAACAACGGCAATGGAACTGTAACCGGGCAATTTATTACTAAGGAAGGTGGCTACTTCCTTCAGCATTCCAAATGCATCAAGTGCCGCTACTGCTAACAGGATGCCAAGGAAAAACAGAATGCTTGGCGTATCAATTTTCTGAAGCGCCCCGCTCACCGTATCCTTTTGTTCTGCCTTCTTCTTATACTGAATAACAGAAGTAAGGATCCACATAAAAGAAAGGGCTGTCAGCATTCCCATAAAGGGAGGCATATGGGTCAGTGTTTTGAAAACCGGAACAAAAACCAGCATGGAAATACCCGCAACGAGGATCACATTGCCTTCACGACAATCCAAATGAGCACGCTCCATCCGGTTAATTTGCTGATTACCGAAATTCCTGTAGATTATTAAAAGTGGCAGTGCACAGGCTGCCAGGCTGGGAAGAAATGTTTTAAGGATAATATTCATGGCCGTGATCTGGCCACCGATCCAGAGCATAGTAGTAGTAACATCACCCAATGGTGACCAGGCTCCACCGGCATT
>DATAHC010000374.1:0-3502 GCA_036263415.1 Flavisolibacter sp. | reverse complement strand
GTACTTACCAAATTATCCCATAAGGAGTACATCGATACGATGGGTGACCGGATGATCGATGTAACAGATAGTGCAGAACCGATTGTGGATATATGGCCTTATGTGTACCAGTTAACAGAGGATGATCTGATCCAAAGAAATGTGTATCAAAATCACCTGATTGAAAAAGTGTATAGAAATGAACGGGAAACCTTTGACCATGTTTTGCTGCCCACCGATAATCCCAATAAATTCATCGTTCTCATCGTTGATCTGATCGCTGCTTCGATCAAAGGTCATTACAGGCTGAACCTGGAAAAAGAATACCGTGAACTTACGGAATCCATACACAAGCCGGAAGACGCTACCATCATCTGGACCGGGGACCTGGAAGATGATTGTTCAGCAGAGTGGTGCGGATTACTCTTACGGGCCGAATGGATGGAGGGCGTATACTGGTGGTGGGGTGTCTATGACTTAGAAGATGAAGATCAGATCGATTCTTCAAATGAATATGAGGAGAAGCCTATTGGAGGAACTGCCGCCAGAGAGATGGCTGAGAAGGTTGCCAAGGAATATCTCGGACTCTATAAATAAATCCTTAAAAATGGGGTGGGCTGTACTGGATTCGAACCAGTGACCCCTACTCTGTCAAAGTAATGCTCTAAACCAACTGAGCTAACAGCCCTGGAAGCGCAAATGTAAAAGTAAAAGTGCTCAGGTTCTTAAAATGCTGCTTATTTTTTGCTGCCCTATTACAGCTTTCTTCTTTTTAATTCCTTTTCTATCAGGTTCAGCTCCCTGCTGGTTTGTCCGCCCACTGACGTATTTTCCTGCGCCCTCCGCATCAGGTAGGGAATGACATCCTCTATCGGTCCGAAAGGGAGGTACTTACTAACGCTGCATCCGGCCTGCGCCAGGTTATAGGTAATATTATCGCTCATCCCATACAGCTGGCTGAAATGGATGTGAGGGTGGTTCAAGGGGTGGCCATTTTCCTGCAGCAGCTGCACGGCCAGCAGGTTACTTTGTTCGTTATGGGAAGCAACGATCAAACCGATCTGCTCCAGGTGCTGAATTCCGAAACGCACGGCTTCGTTATAATCTCTGTCGCTGGCTTCCTTGTCCGGCTGAATCGGCGAGGCATAGCCTTTCTCTGCCGCCCTTTTCCGCTCTTTCTCCATGTAGGCTCCGCGGACGATTTTGGCGCCCAGGAGGAAATTACGCTCCCTTGCCGCTTCAAATGATTGTTTCAGAAAAGCCAGGCGGTCGTGCCTGTATAATTGAATGGTATTATAGATCACCAGCCTGCCCTGATTATAGGTATCCATCAGCACCATGGTTAGCGCATCTATAGGATCCTGTATCCAGGTTTCTTCCGCATCTACCAGAAAAGCAACGCCTGCTGCTTTAGAAGCCTCACAGATCTGACGCACGCGTTCCACCACTTTTTGCCATTCCTGCTGCTCGGTTTCCGTCATTGACTGGAGGGCGGTATTATATTTTTTTATAAGCGTTGTACCACCTGATTGCTCCATCAGGTCATCTATTTTTTCCAGCAGGCCAAACCGTGCCATACCGGTTACCTTGATGCTGATGAAGGGAATGTTCGGCTGGGTGGCAGCAAAACGGATGACACGAATAAATTCATCCCGGGCATGATCATAGTTCTGCTCTCCATCTGTTCCTTCCACCCCATAATCCAGAATAGCCTTGACATGGAATTCTGCCAGCCGGCGAGCGACAGGAATGGTCTGGTCCAGCGATTCACCCCCTACAAACTGCCTGAAGATCGTTTGGCGTATGGCGCCTTTTACGGGAAGACCGGCTTTAATGGCCCAGGGCGTTAAACGGGTTCCCAGCTTTACCAGCCAGGGCTTACCCATCATGTTGAACAGCCAGTGCGCCTGTTTCAGTTCCTTATTCGTTCTATGAGCAAAAGCAATCGTTGTGTTATCGAAAGAAATATTGGTTTTCATGAAGCGGCAAAGCTACGGCGAAGCATTCAAACGGTAATAAAGTGCTGCCTTTTCTCTTCCCTTGTCTTGCCTTAGCTTTGCGACAAAATTTTGTATGCAGCCACGAACACCATCCGACAGCTATACTATGATGACTGAGATCGTTTTGCCCAATGATACCAATGTATTTGGCAATTTGATGGGAGGCCGCCTGATGTACTGGATGGACATTGCCGCTGCCATTGCGGCCCAGAGGCATTGCAATGCCCCGGTGGTAACCGCATCTGTCGATAACATATCGTTTGAAAACCCGATCAAGCTGGGTAATACCGTACATATTGAGGCTAAGGTGAGCCGCGCGTTCAATACCTCTATGGAAGTACACCTGAAAGTATGGGGGGAAGATTTCACGCAGCAATATAAGTATAAAAGCAACGAGGCTTATTATACGTTCGTGGCACTGGATCCGAATCGGCGCCCCCGAATAGTGCCAGCCGTAGTACCGGAAAGTGAGGAGGAAAAAAAGTTATTTGAAGGTGCTTTGCGGAGAAGACAGGTGCGACTGATCCTGGGCGGAAAGATGAACCCGGACGATGCAGCGGAACTGAAAGCGCTATTCTTTAAAGAAAATTAATATGCCTGCCTACATCATCGTTGAAGTGGATATTCATGATCCGGTTCGCTACGAAGCGTATAAAAAGATGACGCCGGAATCACTTTTAGCCTATGAAGGAAAATTCATTGTAAGAGGAGGACCGGTTGAAACCCTGGAAGGCGATTGGAAGCCGAACCGGTTCGTGATACTGGAGTTCCCTTCGTCAGCAAAAGCCAAGAAATGGTGGTCATCGGCAGAATATGCTCCCGCAAAGGAGATCCGGCAAAGAAGCGCCACTACACAAATGATCCTGGCGGAAGGTTTCCTGCCACAGTAATTCTTTTTCGGGAAATAGACCCAAACTACTTTTTTGATCAATGCTTTGTCTGCCTGATTGCCTGTATGGTTACAAGGCTATGAAATTATAAGGCGACCGGCTCTTCCTTTGTTTTCCAGTGATGCGGGCCCTGCATCATATAGGTTTTACTTTGCTCTATGGCATCCATTATCTGAGCCAGGATCGCCTCGGCCGGGGCCTCGTAATCGATGACTAAAGGCGCTTTGAATGTAACAGATAGCGGAACGCCCTTCTTTTTAAACTTCAGCCCCTTCTTATTGAAAGCCCGCCAAAACCCCTGGATGACCACCGGTATTACTACCGGCCGGCAATGCTTGATTATATAGGCCGTACCCTTTCTTCCCGGTGCGAAAGGCTTGGTAGTTCCCTGGGGAAACGTAATGACCCAGGCACGACCCAGCGACCGTTCAATCTTCCTCGTATCGGAAGGGTCCAGCCCCCTGCGTACTTCTCCTCCATCCTTCTTCCAGGTACGTTTAACCGTCAACGCCCCTGCCAGTGTGAAAAGGCGGCTGATAAAACTGCTTTTCATGGTTTCCTCAGCGGCTACATAGTACACGCTTGTAAAGGGATTCAACAGATAGTACGGGATTCCCAGTCTGTTTTTCTTCC
>DATAHC010000373.1:0-23459 GCA_036263415.1 Flavisolibacter sp. | reverse complement strand
AGCCGGTACAGGCGGGCGGCATCGAAGCGATGCACGGCCGACCAGTGGTTCGTGCCTTCCCCGATATAAGCCGATACACCTTTTTCGCGAGCCAGGTTGATGAGCAGGGGCACAAAGCCATGATCGCCCTGTCCATGTACGGAGGGTGGCAGGCGCACGACGGCGATGCGAACGCCTTTTTCTGTGAGAACATTCACTGCTTCCTCTGTGGCGATACGCGGACTGCCGCCGGTCAGCTGCCGGTCGCTTTCCAGCCCCAGCCGGCCGGGGGCCAGTAATCCGGTGCCCGAGGTTACAAGGATAGGGCGATCGGAACCGGAGAATACTTCGCCCATGGCCAGGATGGCCTGACGATCGGTTTCACAGACCTCACTGAAGCGGGAAAAGTCGTGAATAAAGCCCGTATGAAGAATGGCATCTGCATTGGAAGCTCCTGTACGCAGGCTCTCCAGGTCCTGCAAGTCGCCGGTATGAGGGTTGGCGCCTGTAGCGCGTAACGTGTCAGCGGCTTCTTTGGTGCGGGCCAGCGCGGTTACGTTATGGCCGGCGGCGATCAGTTCGTGTAAAAGCGTAGAGCCGATAAAGCCCGTAGCGCCGGTAAGAAATACATTCATGGGAAATTCTGTTTAAAAGCGAAAGCACCTGCATTCGCCACCACAAAATTCCATAAGGATGCTGGCTCCGGTGTAGCCGTATCTGTTCTTGTTGTAGCCGAAATACAGCTAATGCTTCCTGAAGGTCAGAAAGAAAGGGAGCAGGCAGCAGCAGACCAATCGTCAACTTAAGCCGGCAAGAGCACTTTGAATCGAGCGCCTGCATCCGGAATGCCTTCTGCCCAGATAGCGCCTCCATGATTCTCTACTACCTTTTGTGCAATGGAAAGGCCAACGCCGGTGCCTTTATATTCAGCCATGCCGTGCAATCGGGTGAACACATGAAAGATGCGTATCGCATCCTCCTGCGAAAATCCAATACCGTTATCGCTCACTTCGATCAGGTGATATGCTTTATCGATAGGGATCGGAAAGCCCGTCTCACCCGGTTGAACCGGGCGGCTGCTAATGTGCACCTGTGGCGGTATACCAGGCTTGGCATACTTAATGGCATTGCCGATCAGGTTTTGAAAGAGCTGCTGTAATTGTCTTCTGTGGCCGCGGATCGTCGGTAACGGATCCACGGTAACGGAAGCCTTCTTCTCGGCAATCTCCACTTCCAGGTCTTCGAGCACCAGCTTCACTTTGTCGTTCAGGTTGATTTGCTCTTCCAGCACGGCGCCGCTGCTTACATGGGAATAGAGCAGCAGGTCGTCGATCAGAATATTCATACGTTGCGTAGCCTGGATAATACGACTGAAATAATGCTGGTCATCGGCTTCCAGCTTGTTGGCTAGCCGCTCTTTCAGCCTGTCGGAAAAGATCTGGATCTTCCGCATGGGCTCTTTCAGGTCGTGTGAAGCAGCATAGGCAAACTGTTCGAGGTTCTGATTGGAACGCTTCAGCTCATCATTGATCTTCTGCAGCGCTTCATTGGCTTCGGCGAGCGCCTGCGTTCGTTCTTCAACTTTTTGCTGCAACTGTTGCTGCCACTGCTTACGCTCGCTGATATCATGAAAGAATACAGAAAGACCTCCATCCTTACTGGGATAGATGCTGGTATGGATCCAGAAATTCAGCAGCGGCGAAATCGTTTCATAGTGCACCGGCTTTCCTTCCTGCAGCACCTGGTAATGCATATCGTAGGATTCAGAGCCGACCGCTTTGGGAAATTCCGTCCAATAGTGTTTACCGAGAAGCGATTCACGGTCCCGGCCCCACAGTTGCGCTGCCTTTTTATTGACATAGGTAAAATGGAATTGAGCATCCAGGGCATAAAAAGCATCGGCCGTGCTTTCCAGTATATCGGTGGTGTGCTCATGGGCTCTGCGGAGGGCTTGCTCGGCCTGTTTCTGCTCAGAGATATCCTGCATGGAGCCTAGCATACGATACGGCCTGCCTTCCTGATCATGGAGTGCATAACCCCTGTCGAAAACAGTAGCATAGCTGCCATCCTTTCTGCGGAAGCGGTATTCGCCAGACCATTTGCTGCCGCCTTTGTCGATCACTTCATGAATACCGCCGATCACCCATTCGGTATCGTCGGGGTGCACGCGGTTGTACCAGGAATCGACGGTAGGTTCAATCTCTTCAGCGGAATATCCAAAGAGCTCCTTAAAGCCATCGTTCCACCAGATTTCATTGGTGAGCAGGTTCCAGTCCCATATCGCATCCTGGGTGGCCTTGGCTACCAGGTCAAAACGTTCGGTACTGAACCGTAAGGCTTCGGCATTTCGCTTTTGCTCATCGATATCGGTGGTGCTGCCATACCATTTATGGATCTGCCCCTTTTCGTCTTTCATGGGGGTGCCGCGGGCAAGGAACCAGCGGTAAACACCGTCATATCGTTTCAGCCGGTATTCGATCTCATAGACCGCTCCGTTTTTATAAGCCTGGGTCCAGGCATCCCCTGTCCGCTCCAGGTCGTCCGGATGAAGGGATTGCATCCAGCCATTGCCTAGTACATCCTCCTGGGCAAGTCCCGTATATTCCAGCCAGACTTTATTGAAAAAGTAGGAATAGCCATCGGCTTCCGTAGCCCATACCAGTTGCGGCAGCGTGTCGGTCACAAACTGCAATTCCTCAACGGCCGCCTGAACCTTTTGCCGGGCCCTGACCTGTTCCGTAACGTCATGGGAAATGGTAAAGACGCCTGTTGGCTGGCTGCTTCCCATACTGTAATAAGGCTGGTAGACGAGGTTAAAATAATGCAGTTGCTCCTGTCCGTAACCCATAGAAACAACCGGCACTTCATGTGCTATATAGGGCTCGCCCGTGGCGCGCACCTGTTCAAATAATTCGAAGATGCCCTGTCCCTTCAGTTCGGGCAGGGATTGAAAGATCGGCTTTCCAAGGATCTCTTTTCCTTTGCCCCAGAGCCTGAAAGCTTCTTCATTGGCGAGTTCCAGTACATAATCATCACCATTGGCCAGTCCTACCACCATAGGTGCGTGCATAAAAAGCCCAAAAGCTTTTTCGATAGCATTCAGCTGCTCATCTCTTTTTTGAAGCTTTACCTGTTCGGTGATGTCTGCTGAGGTCTGAATGATGTAAGCGACCGCACCATCAGAAGAAAGAAAGGGCTGATGGGACACCTTCCAGTATTTCTCGATGAAGCTGCCATCATCATTCTGCAGATCATATCGCTGTACGGGCAGGTCGTGTGCTTTTTTATGCTGCAATACATACGTGAACGATTTCACAACATCCTGTAATCCGGTATGTGCGGGATCGGATTCATTCGAAGGGAAGGCCTCAAAAATACCCTTGCCGATAATACCTTCTTTAGTGGTATCTGTCTGCTCGAGAAAGGATGGTGTTACCGATACGATCGTAAACTTCGGCGCATCACTTTTGAGTAGCATGTTATTGCCGGGCATGGCCTCAAACAGCTGGACATAATAAGTCTCGGCTACCGCACTGGCACTTGAAGTTTCGTATGTCATAAAGGATGAGCATGAAGGTAGGGATAATCTTAGAGCAGGAAAGCATTAGAATATAGTATCCTCCTGCTTACCCGTTCTCGTTTAACTCTTTCATTACCTCAGCAAAAAGCCGTACCGATCTGAGGCGAGCCTCTATATCATACATGGCGGACACTGCAATTAGTTCCTGTACACTGGTTTCCTCCAGGAAGGCCTGTATTTTTTTCTTCACTGTTTGCTTACTGCCGTAGAAAGAATACTTCAGCATCTGGTAAACGGCAGGATGCTGTAACAGCTCTTCCAGCTCCGGAGTCATTTCGGTGGGAGGTGGAATGGGTTGCCGGGCGCCGGTGAGGACGCCGACGAACATCCGGATCAGGCTGGTGAACAGGCGTTCCGCTTCTTCATCGGTATCAGCGACATAAACATTGATCCCGGCCATGGTGTAGGGCTGCTGAAGCGTGCCGGAAGGCTGGAACTCTTTTCGGTAGATCTGCAAAGCTTCGAGCAAGTGAGTGGTGGCAAAATGGCTGGCAAAGGCATAGGGCAACCCTTTCCGGGCGGCCAGGTGCGCGCTGTCGGTACTGGAGCCCAGAATATAGATCGGCACATTAGTTCCCTCCGCCAGCGGCACGCGCACCTTGGCGGTTTTATTCTCAGGGGAGAAATAGGTTTCGATGCTGGCTACTTCCCGTGGAAAGGAATGAGCGGCCATGAGGAAATCGGATCGGATAGCCTGAGCCGTTAGTTGGTCGGTGCCCGGTGCGCGGCCCAGCCCCAGGTCGATACGGCCGGGATATAAATGGGCCAGGGTGCCGAACTGCTCGGCAATGATAAGGGGCGAATGGTTGGGCAGCATAATGCCGCCGGAGCCGACACGGATAGTTTTGGTATTTTCTGCTATGTAGCCGATGAGAAGAGAAGTAGCACTGCTGCCGATATGGTCGGAATTATGATGTTCGGCAAACCAGATACGCTTGTAGTGTTGAGCCTCCGCCTCCCGGGCCAGCGCCAGGGAATGATGAAGGGTCTGCTGTATCGACTCACCTTGTGAAACGATCGCCAGCTCTAAAAGGGAATATGCTGTCGGATATTGATTCATGGGATCTGTATGATTTTCCGGGTGAAGGAAAGAAGGGCAAAACTAGGATTAAATACGCCCTTACCGGCAGTACTTACCTGAAGGAAAGTGTTAAGAAATCACCCGGGCGTATAACAACCCACCGGGTGGAGCCGATAGGAAATTACTGTTCCTGGCTTAACTTGCCTGCATGAGAAAAGCCTACTTTCTGGTTGGGTCAATAGCCTGCCTGCTGACAGCCTGCAACAATGATCGCAGTATGTTGTCCAGTGCTCATGTGGATTCGCTGAACCGGCGGGTATTGCGCCTCACGGCTGTTCAAAAACAGGAAGAGACAAATAAAAAGATCGTGGCGGACTTTTACCAGGAGCTGTTTGGTGATAAGAATATAGCGGCGATCGATAAATACCTGGGAGATACCTATATCCAGCACAATCCCGTACTGGCGGATGGTAAGGAAGCGCTGCGGAAGGGTGTAACGGAATGGTTCAAAGGCCTGCCCAAAGAAAAGATCGACATCCGTCACCTTAATGCAGAGGGCGACCTGGTATACCTCCATACAAAGGCGGTTGAAAATGGCGCCACTGTTTCCGTTATCGACATCTTCCGCATCGATAACGGCAGGATCGTGGAGCACTGGGATGTGATCCAGCCTGTGCCGGCTAAATCGGCCAACCCGCACCCGATGTTTTAAGGAGATCAGTAGTCATTTGTCAGTCCGGATTGGGACTGGTAAAACTGCATCCGGTTCCGAAGATCACTGATCTCCAGGTTGGCGGTCTCCAGTTGCCGCAGCAGGTTACAGATCACATCCAGTCCTTCCATATTAACCTGAAGCTCATAATGCAGACGTGCCAGTTTCTCAATCAATACTAATTCATCTTCATCAATAAAATGTGTATCCGCTTCCTGAACGATGGCAATCAGCCCGTACTCATTAAGCGAATGCACAAATTCTGTTTGAACCTGGTAGTGAAGGCAAAATTCCTGCACCGGTACGAGTCGGCTTTCTTTCATACCCCTGATTTTAGTTTGGATAATTCGGTGAACAATTCTCTTTCTTTTTCATTGAGGTGTGTTGGCAGGTTGACTTTGAAGCTCACGAACAAATCTCCGAACTGGCCTTCCTGCCGATACACCGGGAAGCCTTTGCCTTTTACACGAACGCGGGTGTCCTGCTGGGTTCCGGCAGCTACCTTTAGTTTAAGTTTTCCGGTAAACGTGTCTACCAGGACCTCTCCGCCCAGAACCGCGGTATATAGATCGATGGTAACGGTAGTATACAGGTCATTGTCCAGCCGTTTGAAGGCGCCCTGATCATTCACCTGGAAGGTGATGTACAGATCACCGTTAGGTCCTCCGTTTACGCCCGGAGCGCCATGGCCTTTCAATCTGATCTTCTGTCCGTTGGCGATACCGGCGGGTATGGTGATTCGGATATTTTTATCATCTACGGTAATAGTTCGCTGATGGGTGATATACGCTTCTTTCAGGTCCAGTGTAAGGGAGGCCTGGTAATCCTGGCCCCGGAACCGCGTTTCCCTTCTTCCGGCGGAGCCGCCGAACATCGATCCGAAGAAGTCGGAAAAGTCACCGGGGTCAAAGTCGCCATAATCCGGCTGTTGCTGCCGGCCAGCCTGGGCGCCGCTGCTTTGCTGACGTGCATTTTCGAAGGCCTCGGCATGTTTCCAGTCTTTTCCGTACTGATCGTACTTTTTTCGTTTTTCCGGATCACTCAGTACTTCATGTGCTTCGTTCACTTCCTGGAACTTTCTTTGAGCGTCTTTATTATCCGGGTTCACATCCGGATGATATTGACGGGCAAGCTTACGGTAGGCTTTCTTAATATCGGCTTCGGTAGCTGTTTTATCCAGTCCCAGGATCTTGTAATAATCGATGAATTCCATAATCAATCCCTTTACCTGAAATGTAAAGGTAGAAAGGATTGGGTATTCCAGGGTTTATGGAAAACACCCGGAACGGTTCCCAAAGGACCGTTTCCAAATCGGCCCACTGCTTACTGATAGCTGCTTGCTGATCGTCCCATACTGAATGCATACTAAAGGCCCCATTTTATCGAAAGCCCCTTCTGCCCGGAATCTCCCTAATCTATTAAGACTGTCAAACATTAGACAATCTAGTCCCACTCTAAGGTGAGGAAAAGACAAGGAGAAGACATCCGTCGTCCCCAGTTACGTCCCTCATCCTTCGTTGTAGAAGCATAGTGAAAGCATACCGCCTCCATACCGCCTCCATACCACTCCCATGCCCCAGCCATGGAGGAACCGTACCGGAAGGCTGGTTCATATGAGAAGAAATCTTACTGCAATGGTGGAGCTGATAAGATGTTAAGTCGGGTGAAACACCCTTTCACCTGGCTTTCCATACGGCTTCTCTATGCTTTCACTAGGGAGTCACTACGAAGGATGACGCATTCTGGCAGATGAGTGACCAGTGATGAGTGAGGAGTGGGCGTACTTTGGAACGGTCTTTCTTTACGATGGTTTTTGCGTAGGGCAGTCTGGAGGTGCAGGGGATTGCTTCGTTCCCGCTGAAGACGGGACTTGCAGCGTTCCTCCTCACAATTTCGGCCACGCGGTTAACAAAGTCAGACTTTATGATAGTCAGTACTTCCAAACGAGATTGCTTCGCTCCGCTTCCGCCAGAGGCGGACACGCGCAATGACGGTCCGGACTATTAGGCAGTCTCTTGCTACGATAGTTTGCATGTACTAGATCCCTCCTTCGTCGGGATGACAGAGAAAGGTCCAAATCAACGGCTCCTCTTATTCTCCTCCTTCTCCCTCTTAGGACCGGCCGTATGAATTAAAGGAAAGGTCGCTAAAAAGAAGCCTGCTGCGCAGCAGCCCTCCTTTTCTCTTTCCTCTCCTTTATCCTCTTAGCCCTGCCGCTCTTTTACGCCAGTAATAGTAAAGCAATGTTGGATACCCGTAAAGATGTATTCTCCTTAGCCCCTTAGCTCTGGGCGAAATATCAAATGGCGAAGCCATCCCTCAGCGTTCTCAGCGCCTCCGCGCGAAACCAAAACGGCGAAGCCGTCTCCTTGGCCCTCCGTGCCGCAGTGGCTCCGTGGTAAACAAGCACGCCAGAAACTGACGTCTGACAACTGCCGTCCGACAACTAAATTGGCCTGACCCTTGTTACCTTATTCCCATAATCGCTAACTCCGCTCCGGAATTTATCTATCTAAAAAAGGAATCATTCATGAAGAAAGGAATTGTTTTCAGCATCTCTTGCGCACTGGCATTAATGGCCTGCTCACCCGGTACGAACGCCGATACCACTACAGGAACCGATACCACCGGTACCAGCGGATCGGGAAACGCTCCCGTGGAGACCAAGGCGCCCAATTCGAATTACAAGCCGGCTTTTGCCGGACAAACCCGCATCAGGGGGGTAAAGACCAGTATGAAGTACAAAGCGACCGTGCTTACGAGCGCTCTGGAAGTACCCTGGGGAATTACCAGCCTACCCGATGGCCGCCTGCTGATCACGCAACGCACCGGCCAGATGCGGATCGTAACGGCAGCCGGCGCCGTGAGTGAGCCGATCACCGGACTGCCTAAAGTAAATACAGGCGGCCAGGGTGGCCTGTTGGGCCTTTGCCTGGACCCTGATTTTGCCATCAACCGCATGGTCTACTTTGCCTTTTCCGACCCCAGGCCCGATGGCAACTGTACGTCTTTAGGAAAGGGACGCCTGGCTGATAATGAACGAACCCTTGAGAATGTAACAACGATCTACCGCGCCGAACCAGCTTATAACGGTGTGCTGCACTATGGCGGCCGCGTGGTGTTTGATAAAGCCGGTAACCTCTACCTGAGCACCGGCGAGCGCTCCGACCTCGTAACTCGCCCTAAAGCGCAATTGCTGGACGCAGCGCTGGGCAAGGTGGTGCGACTGACAAAAGACGGCAAGCCGGCAGCCGGGAATCCTTTTGCCGGACAGGCCAATGCCCGGCCGGAAATCTTCACGCTCGGACACCGCAATCCCCAAAGCCTGGCCATTCATCCGGCAACCGGCGAGTTGTGGGAGGGTGAGTTTGGTCCGCGGGGAGGCGATGAGATCAACCGGCTTCACGCCGGCGGTAACTATGGCTGGCCAACCATTACCTATGGTATCGAATACAGCGGCGAGAAGGTAGGTGGGGCCATACAGCAAAAAGAGGGGCTGGAGCAGCCTGTCTACTATTGGGACCCCGTAGTATCGCCCAGCGGCATGACCTTCTACAGCGGCGACCGCCTCTCTGAATGGAAGAACAACCTGTTCATCGGCGCACTCAGTGGTCAGCACATCGTGCGCCTGGTGATCGAGAATAATAAAGTGACCGGTGAAGAGCGGCTGCTGGCCGGCGAGAACCAGCGCTTCCGCGATCTGGCGCAGGGTAAGGACGGAGCCTTGTATGCGATCACGGATGCCGGACGACTCTATCGCATCGATAAGGAATAAGAAGATAAGGGTCAGTCCAGCAGGAACTGGCCCTCTTTATAGATCACCCGCTCTGTTTTGTCGCGCAGGATGGCGGTTACGGTCCGGTCGGTAGTACTGATGATATCGGTATGCACTTTCGGACAGCTGTTGTAGCCCATGTCCTTCCATTGCTCTTCCGTCACCTTTCCATAATCGCCAGGGTAGGTATCCTTATAGGCATTGCCCAGGGCAATATGCGTATTGCCGTAATCGCCGCCCATGTTCTCATCAAAAAGTGTGGTGGCCATAAAACGGGTAATGCGTGAATGACGGCGGTCGGTAAGTGAGAACTCGCCCACCTTGTCTGCATTATCCTGCGCGATCATTTCCTTGAGCGCTTCTTCATTTTCGGTGGCACTGGCCCGGACCACGACCCCGTTAGCAAATTCGAGCGCAATGCCGGCAATGCGCTTGCCGGAATAATACAGTGGTTGGTTGAAGCGGATGGAGCCGTTAGTGCCGCGCCAGTCGGGTGAGGTAAAGATCTCGAAGCTCGGAATGTTCTTACCGCCACCGCTCAGCCATTTGCGGTTCGGACCGATCTGTATATGCAGATCGGCATCGGCACCTTTGATATGCAGCTGCTCGATCTCCAGGGCGTCGAGCCGGTCTTTAATGGTTTCGATCTCCTGCTGCACGCTTCTCCATTTCGCTACAGGATCCGCTTCCCGCAGGTAGCAGGCCTCAATGATCTGCTCCCAGTAAGCCTCCAGGGAAAGTCCGGCTTCATCGGCCATCGATTGTGTGCCGTACAGGCAAAGCGACCAGGAAAGCTTCCCCTCCTGCTCTTTCTGTTCGCGCATTTTCATATAAGGTGCCCGTGCACTGTTCATTTTACTGATGCGTGCTGCGGGTATGCCTTCCAGGTAATGAATATCGGGCTCGGAAATAATGAAAAGAATATGATCGGTAGCATCTACGATTCCCTTCCAGTAAGGCTGGGCGAAATAACTCACCTGCTCGTCGCTCCCGTTCTGCAGCAGGTAGCGGGGCAGACTGGTATCGCGCAGGTTATCGGGCGTGAAATGCGTGATCAGGTTCCCTCCTGCCGCATACACTTCACGCGCCATGGCCAGGAACAGGTCTTTGGTACATTCCTGTCCCACCAGGAAGACCGTATCGCCTTTTTCAATGCCCTTGCCGTTATTCAGCGCATAGCGCACCATCACCCGAGCATAGTTCGTCAGCAGTGTTTCATCGAGTTGCATCATGCTATCCTGTTTTTGAATCCGTGAAGTTAGGGTATCAGGATGTGGTATGTTGCTGGTGTGGAAACAGCAGGCTTGCCGTACAGGAAGGTTGGTAAAATTAGCGCGCCATCCATTCCTGCAGCCGGGCGCCGCTGGCTAGTTGCAGCTGCTTGAGGTACTGGTACTGGGCAATGATCTTTTTTTCCGCTTCTTCCAGGGTCACCAGCCGGAAGCGGAATACCTGGCCGGCATTCTTTTGAGCGAGTATGGGCAGGTGTGCTTTGCTTACATGAGCCAGGCGCGGATAGCCGCCTGTGGTTTGATGATCGGCCATCAGAACGATCAATTGTCCATTGGGTAAGAGCTGCACGGTGCCGAAGCTTACGGCTGCCGAGATCATGGGTGGCTGCCGCGTCACCTCCAGCGGTTTGCCTGCCAGCCTGTAGCCCATGCGGTCCGATTCATGGGTAACCTGGAACCATTGTTCCAAAAAGCTTTCCCGGGCTTCCGGCGTCAGCTGATACCACTCGCTTCCGATCAGGCATTCGATCTCCTTTCTGGTATCCACCACTTCATTGGCTTTCCAGGGTAAAACCTGCGTATCGGCCGCCTTCTTCCATGTTACGGAACTCTTCTGAAAAGGGATCAGGTCATACCGCTCCAGGCATTTGCCATGGAGTCCGCCTGCCTGGGCTTTCAGGTTGGTACTATAGCTGTTGAGCCAGGGCTTCAGCTCCCACTGTTGCCAAACGGCAAGATAGCAGCGGGCGCCTTCCTGATGCCTCGTGAAGGCCAACAGGCTATTTGCTGGTATAAATACCGGGTGGTGTAACGGTATGGGCTTATTGTTGACGACCGGGTGGAAGTCGGCGCCGGTAAGGCAGATCACCGTATCTTCTTCAAAGAGTATTTGCGCTGCGGGAAAATGAAGCTCGAGCACCGGGCCCTGAAGCTCCTTGCCCAGCAGGGCATTGGCCAGCCGCGCCGAAAAGCGGTCCATGGCTCCGGATGGGTTCACACCCAAGTGCTGATAGCCATAGCGGCCGTCGTCCTGAATGGTGTCAAGAAGCCCCGCCTTGATAATGCGCATACTCATCGGCCGTAATAGAATAAAATTGTATGGAATCTCCCGGCCGCAGGCGTACGGGATCGTTGTCTTCTTTGTTGAACATCGGAACAGGCGTTCGCCCGATCAGCTGCCAGCCACCCGGCGAGTCCAGGGGATAAATACCGGTCTGCCGCCCGGCTATACCTACCGAGCCGGCGGGCACCTGTTGCCGGGGCACTTCTTTTCTGGGAACCGCCAGCTTTTCGGCTACGGGTCCCATATAGGCGAAGCCGGGAAGAAAGCCGATCATATAGACACGATAGGTCGTTTCCGTATGTAAGGCAATGAGCTCCTGCTTGGTAATTCCCTTTTGCTCCTGTATAAAAGCGCTATCCGGTCCGAAGGCATCGTCGTAACATACCGGCACACGGTGCAGGGTACCCGTATCCGTTATTTCTTCTACAGGTTCCTGTGCCAGTCCTTCCATGAGCTCCGCCATGAACTCGAAAGCCACCTTGCCCGGACGGTGTTGAATGATACCGATGGCATCATAGAATACCGTAACGGTACTGTAGGCAGGAACGATGTCTTTGATAAAAGGGAAGTTCGCCTCTTTCAGCTCCTGGAAGAACCGTAATACCTTCCGGTTGATGACTTCATCGACCTGGTCGCCGAAGTCGATGGTCAGCGCCGTATCGCCCAGTGGAAAGATCGTATAAGGGTGGTAGGCATTCACGGTATTGAAAGTAAGGCTTTTTAAGAAGTCCACCGTCCACGGTCCACAGACCACAGAAGGAAATCTTCAGTGCTCCCTCATTTCTGTGATGAAACGACTTTGGAAAGAGCAGGACCAAAAAAAAGCACCAGAAAATCTTATGATCCCTGGTGCCATTAGTTCTGTTAAAAGTATAGGAAACCGGCTGTGGTCTGTCGTCTATCGTCGGTGGACGGTCAGGCGTACACGCCTGACGTATACATTTCCTGGCGCAGCTCTTTCACGCGCTTGTCTTCCATATACTCATCGAAGGTCATCAGGCGGTCGATGATGCCTTTCGGCGTCAGCTCGATCACACGATTCGCCACCGTTTGCAGGAAGGTATGGTCATGAGAGGTGAGCAGCACAATGCCCGGGAAGGTCTGGCAGCCTTCGTTGAAGCTTTGAATGCTTTCCAGGTCCAGGTGATTGGTAGGCTGGTCCAGCACCACCAGGTTCGGGTTCTGCAGCATCATGCGGCTGATCATACAGCGCACTTTCTCGCCCCCGCTCAGTACATTGGTCTTCTTCATGATGTCGTCTCCGCTGAACAGCATCTTGCCCAGGAAGCCGCGCAGAAAAGGCTCGTCCGCATCGGTTACATGCGGCGGCACATACTGGCGCAGCCATTCCATCAGGCTCAGGCCTTCGGTAAAGAATTCATTGTTCTCCACCGGCAGGTAGGCCTTGGTAATGGTAGTGCCCCATTCAAACTTGCCGCCCTGTGCTTCCAGGTTGCCGTTAATGATCTCAAAGAAATTGGTAATGGCCAGCGGGTCGCGGCTGAGGAAGGCGATCTTCTCGCCCTTATTGACGCTGAAGGTGACCTTATCGAATAATTTACGTCCGTCTACCGAAGCGCTCAGGTTTTCTACGTTCAGGATCTGGTTACCCACCTCGCGCAGCGGCTGGAAGATAATACCCGGATACCGCCGGTTGGAGGGCTCGATCTCTTCGATCGTCAGCTTTTCCAAAGCCTTTTTACGGGAGGTAGCCTGTTTGGACTTCGAAGCGTTGGCAGAGAAGCGGGCGATAAAGTCCAGCAATGCCTGGCGCTTCTCTTCTGTTTTCTTATTCTTATCGTTGATCTGACGGGCCATCAGTTGGGAGGACTCATACCAGAACGTATAGTTACCGGTGAAGATCTTGATCTTGCTGCGGTCCACATCGGCCACGTGCGTGCAAACGGCATCGAGAAAGTGACGGTCGTGCGATACTACCAGAACAATATTCTCATAATCGGCCAGGAAGTTCTCCAGCCAGCCGATGGTCTCAATATCCAATCCGTTGGTAGGCTCATCCAGCAGCAGGATATCGGGGTTTCCGAACAGGGCCTGTGCAAGCAATACACGGAGTTTAAGGTTGGAAGGGATGTCCTTCATCAGGCTTTGCTGGAACGCTTCGTTCACGCCCAGCTCGCTCAGGAAGGTAGCGGCATCACTTTCAGCCGTATAGCCACCCATTTCACCAAACTCGGCTTCGAGTTCGCCCGCCTTCATATAGTCGTCCTCCGTAGCATTCGGGTCGTTGTAAATGGCATCTTTGCGGTGCATCACCTCCCACATCTTCTTGTGGCCCATGAGTACGGTATTGAGAACCGTTTGCTCGTCGAATTCGAACTGGTTCTGTTTCAATACGGCCATACGCTCTCCGGGAGTGATCTGTATGTTTCCTTTGTTCGGCTCGATCTCGCCGGAAAGGATCTTTAAAAAGGTGGATTTGCCGGCTCCGTTGGCACCGATCACACCATAGCAGTTACCCTTGGTAAAGCTGATATTCACTTCATCGAACAGCACCCTTTTTCCAAAGGAAAGCGACACATTATTAGCTGAAATCATTCTGAGGGGAAATTAAGTTCGCAAAGGTAATGGTTTACAGACGGGAAAATAAGGCCAATTCGTTAAGGTTTCCAAGGCTTCCGGCTGGCAGGAAAGTTGCAGCCTCACCCTAAAATCAACTGATGAAACAGATGCTTGTACTGATCCTGGCCCTGGCTGCTTTTTCCTGTAATAATACCGACACTACAGCGGTACCTACAGACCTCGATCGTACCAAGAATAACGATACGGTCGTCATCAAGCCTGACTCCCTGACACTGCCGGCAGATACGTTGAAGAAAGACAGCCTTCACTAAGATGGATTTCGGGGTACTGTTTTCTTATCGGTTCATCATCAGTACGTAGTATGGTATAATTTTTATGCATGCATACATATGGCAAAGCCCGTATTCACAACCAAGTCGTCTACCATTCATAAGGTAGACTATAATGAAAAGGAAAAGATGATGGAGATCGAGTTCCGAAGCGGGAACACGTACCGGTATTATAACGTGCCGGCACGCATGTGGAAGATCTTTCAGCTGTATATCGAATGTGAAGGCTCTGCCGGTTCCTTCTTCAATGAATATATCAAGAATCAGTTCACTTCTGAAAAGGTAAGAGACGCCGGTGAAGATGAGTAATACGAATAAGGCCCCGCACTGCGGGGCCTTATTCATTAAGGTTGATGCGTTTCGCGCACACTGCCTCTCAGCATATTGGTAGCGCCATCCATACTGTGCTCCAGGTGCAGGTCTCCCTTCGGCTCCTGCTTCACCTCCTCCTCGGCGTCTTTACCAACAGGACCTTTCCCGATCGTAATACCTCCGTCCACACTAAACAGGGCGCCCGTTACATAAGAAGCCTCATCGGAGGCGAGGAAGAGATACACATTGGCCACTTCTTCCGGCGTACCCCTGCGTCCCATAGGCGTTCCGGATAAGATCATCTGCTCATGTTTCGCTTTCATCGGGCCGGTCTCTTTATGCGTCCAGGCCGTATCGATGCCTCCTGGGCAAACGCAATTGGCACGGATGCCATACTTCGCCTGCTCAACGGCAATGCCTTTCGTAAAGGCATGCACCCATCCTTTGGTACCTCCGTAAACGGCGTTCTCACCCAGGCCCAGCAGGCCGGACTCGGAACCGGCTGAAACGATGCAGCCTCTGGTTTTCTTTAACTCCGGAACAGCATAGCGGGTCATTAAAAAGGTCGTGCGGATGTTATTCTTCAGCATGTACTCAAAAGCATTGATCGGAAAATTCTGGATCTCCTCCATAACCGGGAAAACGCCGGCATTATTGATGAGTATATCGAGCTTTCCATATGTGTGTACGGCATATTCAATGCAGGCGCGCGCATGGATTTCCTGTGAAATGTCGGCAATGAAAGGGGTAGCGTCTCCGCCGTCCTGCATAATGGACCGCACCACATCGTGCACGGGATCTTCCGGGAACCCGCTGACAATGACCTTTGCCCCTTCACGGGCAAACTTCTTGGAGATAGCTTCTCCGATACCGGTTCCGCCGCCGGTAACCACGGCTACTTTATTGAGTAATCTGTTCATAGACTCTGTTTAGAGCTTATAAAACAGAAAGGATTATGCCATGCTTTGAGAAGTATCCGAAGCCCTGTAATTTAATTTACAAAAAGCGATACCGGAACACTAGCTTATTCGAACAGGATACATACCGGGTTGAAGACAGCAATGGCCTTATCGGTAGCAGTGAGCTTACCCGTCTTGTGGTCCACTTTGAAAACCTCAATATCGTTCGTATTCTGATTAGCGGCCAGCAGGAAGTTGCCGGAAGGATCAAAATTGAAATTGCGCGGCGTGCGGCCCAGGGTGGACTGATGTCCTACCAGGCTCAGCTTGCCGGTTTGCTGATTGATGCGGAAGATGGCGATCGTATTGGAAGCGTCGCGGTTGGAGGCATATACATACTTTCCATCCGGAGACACGTGGATATCGGCAACCGTAGCAGCACCCTTATAGTCCGCTGGCAACATGTTGATGGTCTGTATCGGCCTGAGCTTGCCATTTGAATAAGAGAAGGCTGTGATGGTCCCTGCCATTTCCTGTGTGAGATAGGCCCATTTACCCCCGGGATGAAAGCTGATGTGCCGGGGACCGGAGCCCGGCTGAAGGCTCACGCTGTTGGGGGTCTCGGTAAGTTTACCGGTTTGGGCATTGAACCGGTATACCATTACTTTATCCATGCCCAGGTCGGGCACGAACAGATATTTATTGTCGGCCGAAAGCAGGGTGGCATGAACGTGGGCGCTTTCCTGGCGGTCTTTATTGAGGCTGCTGCCGGAATGGGTGATGGTGGTGGTGGCCACACCTACACTCCCATCCTTCTGAATCGGAAGCACGCTCAGGGAGCCGCTGCTGTAATTCCCTACCAGTACCCATTTACCGGTCTTATCAACCGTGATATAACAGGGATGGTCACCCCCGGAAGACTGCTGGTTCAGCTGCGTCAGTTTGCCGCTTTTACGGTCGAAGGAGAAAGCCGTTACCATGCCTGTTCCTTTTCCTTTGCCGTCTTCGTTTACAGCATATACGAATTTCTTACCGGGAGCAAACGTTACGAAGGAAGGATTGGAAGTGGCAATGGAATCCACAGCCTGTGTGCTGCCGTTGGCCGTGTTGAAATCATAAACATAAATGCCCTTGCTGCCGCCACCGGTATACGTGCCTACGATTAAATGGCTGGACTTCTGGGCCCATGCGCTGAGCGAAAAGTAAACGATCAGAAGGGAAAATAGGGGTCTCATATTACCGATGAAGATAAATTATTTAGCCTGATGAAGAACAGGGGCGGAAGGTGGGAAAGGATGTTCCGGCAGAACGCCGTTTTTTCACGTACTTTATAGAAAATAATTCTAATGAGAAAGATCCACCACCTGCTGCTGCTGGCCCTCGGCTGCTGCTTTATGTCCACCGCCTTTGCCACCAATAATGACAGCCTGAAAGCCCAGTTCATTAAAGACTGGCAAAGAGCCAAAGAATATACGCGTGCTTATCTGGAGAAAATGCCGGCTGATAAATACGGGTATCGTCCTGTAGACAGCATCCGCAGCTTTTCGGAGCAGATGCTCCATCTGGCACAGGGCAGTGTATTCCTGGCGGGCAATGGAACCGGCAACATGCCACCGGCACTGATGCGCCGCAACCTGGAGAAGACGGCCAGCGCCCAGTCCAAGGACTCTGTAACCTATTTTGTTATGGCTAGTTACGATTATGTAATTGACGGAATTAAAAATATGCCTGCTTCCGCACTTGAGGAATACGCTGCCAGTGGTAAGTTGAGAGAAACTAAAGCTACCTGGATCAGTAAGGCCTTCGAGCACCAGACTCATCACAGGGGCCAGTGCACCATCTACATCCGCTTACAGGGAATTGTGCCGCCCGGAGAAATGCTTTTTTAAAGCTTTGACCGGAGGATTCGGACGGTAACCAGTAACTGACCGGAATGCCGTTGGGTATGTTCCGCGGCATGAAATATAATACCGAGCTGTGTGGAAGGTAGTTGCTTACGGCCAACGGGACGATAGTCCGTAAGCCCGGCTTCCGGCACCGTGGCAAGGTAGTCCAGGAAAACAGTAACCATCTCCTGAAAGCCCTGTAGCAGCGAAGCGGTTGAAACATCGACCGGAACACCTTCCTGCTGCAGGGCTTTTAATTGACTGTTGGTTAAAGCCTCTCCACGGGCATACGAGATCATGCGGCTGAGTACGCCCGTCATATGCTGTACATGGAAACCGGGCGATGCCACCCCGGCGGGACGTTCCCAAACTAAGGCATCGGGAAACCCATCCATATAGGCATGAATTTCTTCCACTGCCTGTACTAGGGCATGCGCGGCAGGCTGCAGTAAGGCAGGAATGGCAGGCATAGGTCCGCGAAGCCATACTTCTGGTAAAGACATAGGCAAAGAAAGGAAATTGCCGGGAGCGAAGAAGAATCGTTCGGCCAAATGATTTCCTTACCTGACCTGTTTGCCAGCACAGCTGGGTGGGATAGGTACTTCACTTTTATATCTTCCTTTGCTTCAATTCAAATAGTTTTACAGTTCCATGCTGTTTACGCATGAGCTTAGTGAACATTTAAATATTCTTACTGTGGTTAATTTCGAAAAGTTTACGTTGGATAACGGGCTGCGGGTGATCGTTCATCGCGATACCTCTACGCCGATGGCGGTGGTAAATGTGATGTATGACGTAGGCGCAAAGGATGAAGATCCGGGACGCACCGGCTTTGCTCACCTGTTTGAGCACCTGATGTTTGGCGGATCGGTGAACATACCGGTTTATGACGAGCCGCTGCAGATGGCCGGCGGAGAGAACAATGCCTATACCACCAACGACCTTACCAACTATTATATTCAATTGCCGGCAGAGAACCTGGAAACGGCTTTCTGGCTGGAAAGTGATCGGATGCTCTCCCTTGGATTTACGGAGAACAGCCTGGAAGTGCAGCGGAAAGTGGTTTGTGAGGAATTCAAGGAACATTACCTGAATAAGCCCTACGGAGATGTATGGCTGAAGCTGCGCAACCTGGCGTATGAAGTGCATCCTTATCGCTGGATGACGATCGGCAAAGAGCTTTCTCATATTGAGAATGCTTCCCTCCAGGATGTAAAGGATTTCTTTTTCAAGCACTACCGGCCGGTGAATGCCATCTTGGTGGTGGCCGGGAATGTAACGGTAGAGCAGGTAAAGGAGCTGGCGCAAAAATGGTTCGGCCCTATTGCGTCCGGAGAGAAATATGTGCGCTCCCTGCCCCAGGAACCCGAGCAGAAGGTGGCCCGGAAGCTTGAGGTCAGTGCCAAAGTGCCCCTGGATGCACTGTATAAATGTTGGCATATTTATCCCCGGATGGATCATCGGTATTATGTAGCGGACCTGATTACGGAACTCCTGAGCGGGGGTGGGTCTTCCCGCCTGTATCAGGTGCTGGTCAAGGAAAAGAAGCTGTTCAGCAATATCGAGTGCTATCATTTTGGAACCACGGACGCCGGTCTGTTGAGCATAGAAGGGAAGCTGGTTAAGGGCGTTACTCTGGAAGCGGCCGAAGCAGGCATAAAGGAAGAGCTGGATAAGCTGAAAGCACAGAAAATTGTAGAGGCAGAGCTGGAAAAGGTGAAGAACAAAACCGAAAGCATGATCGCCTTTGAGGATATGAGCGTAATGAACCGGGCCAATAGCCTTGCTTTCTATGAACTTCTCGGAGATGCTTCATTGATGAACACGGAACTGGATCGCTACCGTAAGGTTACTGCCGATGATATTCAGAAAGAAGCCAACAACATTTTCCGGGACGAGAATTCCAGTACGCTGTGGTATTTATCAAACTAAGAACAAATGGAAAAATTAATAAAAGAACTGGACCGCAGAAATCCGCCCCGCATTAAAGATGCAGTGGAATTCAACCTTACCCTGAAACCTTATGATAAATATGTGTTGGATAACGGCGCGGAAGTATATGCGATCAACGCAGGAGCAGAAGAGGTGATACAGGTAGAATGGGTTTTCTTCGCTGGTAACTGGTTTGAAGAGAAGAACCTGGTGGCTGCCAGCACAAACTTCCTGCTGAAGAACGGGACTACAAAAAGGAACGCTTACCAGCTGAATGAGCATTTTGAATACTATGGTTCCTACCTGAACCGTAATTGCTATAATGAAACGGCAGTGCTCACCTTACATAGCCTGAATAAACACCTGGAGGCCCTGCTGCCGGTGGTAAAGGAAATATTGACGGATTCCACCTTCCCTCAGGAAGAGATTGATGTTTATAAGCAAAACATGAAGCAAAGGCTGAATGTGAACCTGAAAAAATCAGATTTCGTGGCCGGCCGCCTGATCGATACCTACCTCTATGGCGAACAACATCCTTATGGAAGATTCAGCCGCTTTGAGGATTTCGATTCGCTGACCCGCGAAGAGGTAATGGCTTTCTATAAGAATTATTACCAGAATGGTAAGTTCATTTTGTTCGTTTCCGGAAAGCTGCCAGACAACCTGTTTCCTTTGCTGAACCAGCATTTCGGAGACCTCAAATACCAGCCCGTAAAGCCACAGGACCTGCCTTCCGCCCAGGCGGCAGAAAGGAAATACCGCGTGATCAACGATCCGGAAGGGGTACAGGGTGCCATTCGTATGGGCACCAATTTCCCAAACCGCCATCATCCGGATTTCATCAAAGCCCAGGTATTGAATAACATCTTCGGTGGCTTTTTTGGTTCGAGGCTGATGAGTAATATCCGTGAAGAAAAAGGATATACCTATGGTATCTACAGCTACCTGGAGAATCACATACAGCAAAGCGCCTGGGTGATCAGTACGGAAGCGGGCCGGGATGTTTGCGAAGCGACCATTACGGAAGTGTATAAGGAAATGGAAATCCTGAGAAATGAACCGGTTGAAGATGAGGAATTATTACTGGTTCAGAATTATATGATCGGCTCCATACTGGGGGATCTGGATGGACCGTTTCATATTATCAACCGCTGGAAGAATATCATACTGAATGATCTGGAAGAGTCTTATTTCTACAGGCAAATGGAAGCGATCAAATCGGTAACACCGGCAGAGCTGCAGGAATTAGCACAAAAGTACCTGAGGCCCGAGCGTTTCTATGAACTGGTAGTCGTATAAAAAAATGCTCCGGTAAAATAGTACCGGAGCCAGTTCTTCTATAGTATCAGATTTCCAGATTGATGAGAAGTAATAATAGGATGATTGCTAAAATTCCGGCAAGATTGAAATAAAACCAGATCTGTAGTCTTTTCCTCATGGTAGCTGTATTAAAGGGTTGGTGATGTTTTAAACAGGAACCGGACTACAGGGTGCAAATTAGAGATACCGAAAAAGCAGATGGGGCTTATTTAGCCAACTGCAGGAATGGGTGGTCAAATGCTTGTTTGATTTAGCGTAAGCCGGAGAAATCGGATAAAAGAACTCTATTTTTGTTATCAAATCGATTACTATGGGATTTATTATTAAGGTGCTGATCACGGCGGTGGCGGCTTTTCTGGCGGCAAAGCTGCTTCCGGGTGTTGCTATAAAAGATCTTCAGACAACCGTTATTGTTGCCCTGGTATTGGCCTTGCTGAATACCTTCATCAAGCCGATCTTAGTGATCCTCACCATCCCCATTACGATTCTCACCCTTGGCTTATTTCTGCTGGTGATCAATGCATTGATGGTAAAGTGGGCGTCCAGCCTGGTGGATGGCTTTACCGTTGATGGATGGTTTTCCGCCCTCTTATTCAGCCTGATCGTTTCCGTTACCAGCTATATTCTTCAGGGAATCATCGGTAACGACCGTGATTAAAATAAACCGCATTCATGGAGTTCTCAAAAGGTACCCTCAGCAACGAACGGCTTATAGAACTGTATAAAAATCTGCTCTGGCCCCGCCTGATCGAAGAAAAAATGCTGGTGCTGCTCCGGCAGGGACGCATTTCAAAATGGTTTAGCGGCATTGGGCAGGAAGCCATTTCCGTAGGCGCCACCATGGCGCTGGAGGTAGATGAGTGGATCATGCCCTTACACCGCAACCTGGGTGTTTTCACGAGCCGTAACATGCCGTTGCGCCAGCTGTTCAAGCAATGGCAGGGTAGCCAGGATGGTTACAGCAAAGGCAGGGAGCGCAGCTTTCACTTTGGATCACCGGCACATCATATCTGCGGGATGATCTCGCACCTTGGGCCTCAGTTGACGCTGGCCAACGGTGCAGCGCTGGCTCATAAACTGCGACAGCAGAATAAAGTATCTCTGGCGTTTACCGGCGATGGCGGCACCAGCGAAGGTGATTTTCACGAAGCTCTGAATACGGCCGCAGTCTGGGACTTACCGGTGATCTTCGTGATCGAAAATAACGGATATGGACTAAGCACACCGGTAACGGAACAATACCGCTGTGAAAGTCTGGCTGACCGGGCCAAAGGCTATGGCATGGAATCCGTGATCATTGATGGCAATAACATTCTCACTGTATACGATACCATAAGAGGTATCCGGGATTATTGTATCAAAAACCAGAAGCCCTATCTGGTGGAATGCCTGACGTTCCGGATGCGCGGACATGAGGAAGCCAGCGGTACCAAATATGTTCCGGGTGAATTACTGGAAGCCTGGAAGGTGAAAGACCCGATCAGCAATTTTGAAAGCTGGCTGGTCAAGGAATCGGTGCTGACGATGCAGGAAGTTGACCATATCCGTTTGGATCTGAAGCGGCGGATAGAAGAGGAATTGCAGGCAGGATTCGATGCTCCGCCCATTGTTATCAATACCGGAACAGAACTGGAAGATATGTATGCCCCGGTTCACCAGTCAACAGAATGGCCGTCAGTCAGGTCGGCATCGGAAGTGGTATCCGTTACGAGGGAGGTACGATTGATCGATGCTATCAAAGAGGGTCTTCAGCAAAGCATGCAGCAACATGATAACCTGGTGCTGATGGGCCAGGATATCGCAGAATATGGAGGGGCTTTTAAAATCACAGAAGGGTTTGTTGAACGCTTTGGTAAATCGCGCGTACGCAATACACCGCTTTGTGAAAGTGCCATTGTAGGCGCTACCCTGGGTATGAGCCTGGAAGGCTTCAAGAGCATGATGGAAATGCAGTTTGCTGATTTTGTAACCGTCGGATTCAACCAGATCATCAATAACCTCGCAAAGATCCATTACCGGTGGGGACAGAATGCGGATGTGGTGATCCGTATGCCTACTGGCGGTGGTGTGGGAGCCGGCCCTTTTCACAGCCAGAGCAATGAAGCGTGGTTTGTACATACACCGGGATTGAAAGTGGTATATCCTTCCACTCCGGCAGATGCCAAGGGCTTACTGATCGCTGCCATCAATGATCCGAATCCGGTTCTCTTCTTCGAACATAAGGCCCTTTACCGTAGTGTGAGCGGAAGCGTACCCGAAGCGTATTATGAAATAGAAATTGGGAAGGCTAGAGAAGTTCAGGCAGGTGACGACCTTTCCATAATCACCTATGGGGCGGGCGTGCATTGGGCGCTGGATTTCGCAAAGGCCAACCCACAATATTCCCTGAACATCCTGGACCTTCGGACACTGGCTCCCCTGGATTACGAGGCAATCGGCGCAGCGGTTCAACGTACCGGAAAAGTGCTGTTGCTTCATGAAGACACGCTAACAGGTGGCATTGGCGGCGAGATAAGCGCCTGGATTGCCGAGCATTGTTTTGAATACCTGGACGCACCCGTAATGCGGTGCGCCAGCCTCGATACGGCCATTCCGTTCAATATGGAATTAGAACAAAACTTCCTGGCTAAAGCCCGGTTGCAAGAAAAGGTCCAGGCTTTAATGAACTACTAAACGTAAAAAGTATGAAATTCCTGCAGGTATACTGTGAGACCAGAAAAACGGTTGTTTACATTCAGCTGGATAAGATCATCATGGTTTCGGTAACCGAAACCAAGGAGGGTGAACTGGCTGCAGCCATCGAGATGCAGGGATTAACAGATAACTACGGTGCTGTTGTGGTGCGCAAGAGCGCAGAGGAGCTGATTCGAATGATCAA
>DATAHC010000372.1:0-11931 GCA_036263415.1 Flavisolibacter sp. | reverse complement strand
AACGATTTATATTGCAGGAAAATAGATATGCTGATTGATTATAGATCCGATACGGTGACCAAACCGACCCGGGGGATGCAGGACGCGATTGCCATGGCTCCTGTCGGCGACGATGTTTTTGGTGAAGATCCTTCTATCAATGAATTACAGGATAAGGCAGCCCGGATGTTTGGTATGGAGGCCGCTTTGTTTTGCCCTTCCGGTACCATGACCAATCAGATCGCCATTAAATGCCATACCCAGCCCGGCGATGAGGTCATCTGCGACGTATCCTCTCATATATATCAATATGAGGGCGGCGGAATCGCATTCAATGCCGGCGCCTCGGTTAAGCTTTTATATGGCGACAGAGGTCGTATTACCAGCCAGCACGTCCTCGATAATATTAATGCCGATGATATTCATAAAGCGCATTCCAGCCTGGTAAGCCTGGAAAATACCTCCAACCGTGGCGGGGGTAGCTGTTATGAATTGGATGAGATCAGCAGGATTCGCAAGGTTTGCGACGATAATAACCTGATCCTGCACCTGGACGGTGCCAGGCTGTTCAATGCCCTGGTAGCTAAAAAACAGGATCCTAAAGATTTCGGGAGGCTGTTCCATAGTATTTCCATCTGCCTGAGCAAAAGCCTTGGTTGCCCGGTGGGAAGCCTGGTTCTGGGCACGCAGGAATTTATCCGGAAAGCCCGGCGCATCCGTAAGGTATTTGGTGGCGGTATGAGACAGGCTGGTTACCTGGCGGCAGCAGGGATCTATGCACTGGATCATCATGTTGAAAGGCTGGAAGAAGACCATCGCCATGCAGCAATGATAGCCGATGTACTAAAGGAAAAGGAGGATTGGGTAGCTTCTGTCCTGCCGGTCGAAACGAATATCGTTATCTTCCAGTTACGGAAAGGCCAGACTGCTCCTGCCCTGGTTGGCAGATTGAAAGAGTACGGTATTCTGGGTTATGCTATAGCTCCGGACCAGGTCAGACTGGTCACGCACCTGGACATTACCCCTGAAATGGTCGACAAAACAATTGATACGATTAAAAAGCTCTGATATGTTCCCAAAAGTAGATCCTACAGAAACGAAAGCTTGGAAAGCCCTTCAAACGCATGCACAGGAAATGAAAAAGGTTCGCATGAAAGAACTTTTTGAAAAGCAGCCGGACCGCTTCGATCGCTTTTCGTATCATCTTGATGATATGGTGATTGACCTGTCCAAAAACCTGGTTACGGAACAAACGCTTTCTTTATTACTGCAGCTGTCGGAAGAATGCCGCCTGAAAGAAGCGGTGGAAGCTATGTTTGAAGGTGATTTTATCAATGAAACAGAGCACCGGTCCGTACTTCATACGGCCTTAAGGAACTTTTCCGGTAACCCGGTCTACACGGCTGGCAAGGATATCATGCCGGACATTCACAGGGTGCAGGACCAGATGAAGCTATTCTGTGAAAAAGTTCATTCAGGTGAATGGAAGGGCTTTTCCGGTAAGGCTATTCGGTATGTGGTAAACATCGGAATCGGGGGTAGCGACCTTGGTCCTTATATGGTTACGGAAGCGCTCCGCCCCTACTTCAAAGGAATCCAGCCCTTCTTTGTATCCAATGTGGATGCCACACATATTGCAGAAACCCTTAAAAAGGTAAATCCGGAAGAGACTTTATTTCTGGTGGCTTCCAAAACCTTCACCACCCAGGAAACTATGACCAATGCCCATACGGCAAGGGAATGGTTTCTGAAGGCGGCCGGCGATGAAAAGCAGATCGCAAAGCATTTCGTAGCCTTATCTACCAATGAAAAAGAAGTGGTGAAGTTCGGGATCGACAAAGCGAATATGTTTGAGTTCTGGGACTGGGTGGGTGGTCGTTATTCTTTATGGAGTGCGATCGGCCTGTCCATTGCGCTTTCCGTCGGATATGATCAGTTCGAAGAATTATTGAAAGGGGCCTATGAAGTGGATCGGCATTTCAGGGAAACGGAGCATGGGAAAAATATCCCGGTGCTCATGGCTTTGATCAGTCTTTGGTATATCAACTTTTTTGGTTCACAAACAGAGGCCATCCTGCCTTATGACCAGTACCTCCACCGTTTTGCCGCATATTTCCAGCAGGGAAACATGGAAAGCAATGGCAAAAGCATTGACAGGAATGGTGAGCCGGTACCGTATGCTACGGGTCCCATCATCTGGGGAGAGCCGGGCACCAATGGCCAGCATGCCTTCTATCAGCTGATTCACCAGGGTACCTTACTCATCCCCTGTGATTTTATCGCTACCGCCCAAACCCATAATCCGATCGGCGATCATCATGAAAAGCTGTTGTCCAACTTCTTTGCGCAAACCGAAGCATTGATGAACGGAAAATCGGAAGAGGAGGTTGAAAAGGAGCTGCTCAAAGCAGGCAAGAATCCGGAGGAGATTGCTACTCTTACACCTTTCAAGATGTTTACCGGCAACCGGCCTACCAATTCTATACTGCTTAAAAGCCTAACCCCCCGATCCCTGGGCATGTTGATCGCTCTTTATGAACATAAGATATTTGTACAGGGCGTCATATGGAATATTTTCAGCTACGACCAATGGGGCGTAGAGCTGGGCAAGCAGCTCGCCAACAACATATTACCGGAACTCAAGGGCAAGGAAAAAGTGCAGGCCCATGACTCCTCTACCAATGGGTTGATCAATTGGTATAAAGAAATGCGTTCATAAAAAAAGCCCCGTTTTACGGGGCTTTTTCTTTTATTCCTTGATCACCTTTTGGGTGAAGACCTCCTTCTCGGTCTGGATTTTCAAAATATACATGCCGCGGCTTAGGCTGGCAGGAACTGACCAGTTGATCTGGTTGCCGGGAGCGCTGATGTCTTTAGTAGCAATCAGTGAGCCGCTCTGGCTGACCAGTTCAAGATGGACAACACCGTTAACCTTGGGCATTTTGATCTGCAAGGTGCTTCTGAACGGATTGGTAACTGTGATACCGTTGTCTCTGATGGCACCAGATTTCACCACAACTACATAGCTCAATGTATTCTTTCCATCCATATCATTCATACGGAGGCGATAGTAATTGGTCTCATTTACATCCGGATCACTGAATCCATATTGGTGCGTGATGGTGCTGCTGTTTACAGCGGCCACCGTACCGATCTTGTAAAAATCAGATCCATTAACGGACTTCTCAATTGTAAAATCTTTGGAGTTTTGCTCCGACCCAGTATACCAGGTCAGATCGATATGGTCGTCATTTAATTGGGCTCCAAACTTTACCAATACAATGGGTAAAACACTATTGGTCAGATACACCGGATAGTCCTCCGCCTGGCCATAGGTGGGTGCATAGCATCCGCTGGAAATAGTTCCGATTTCATCCATAACGCGCATACGGAGCATGGTTCCGGCAGTAGCAGTAGAGGGTACGGTGAACGTACCGGAAGTCGTTGGATTACTGTTTGGTACCAATGTATTATAATGGATTTGCTCGGTAACATTGTCAAATACGCCATCATTATTATAATCGATCCAGGCCCTGATCTGTTCATTATTGGCACCCCAGGTATTTGCTGAAAATGTATAAGTTGTCCCTTTAACAAGAGCGATAATGTTCATGCAGTTGGTAGCTCCATTGACATAACCATTGTCAATCTTTGAGGAGCTGCTGGGAAAGTCCCGGTTACTTACGCTTACATTAGCCAGACCAGCATAATTATTTGATAGACCTGTTGCTCCGGTGGCCGGAGAACAGGAGGCATTTATGGGTGATGAAAAGGAAGGTGCAGGGTAAGTAGCGCTATTGGCTATAGACGTGGATAGGCTTTTTCGATACGTGCTTCCGGCGAATGCCAGTAAGCGTGCTTTCTGACCGGCGGTGAATAAAGTATAGCAATTGGTGTAGGACATATAATTGCTTTCTGTATTGATGGAGTAAGCCGTTCCGGTACAGGTATTGGTACCGGTGCGGCAGGCAAAACTCAACACTCCGCCTGTACTATTTAAAGTAACTGGGTCTGTATCACAAATCGCATCTCCATCCACGGTACAATCGGTATTGGCGGGGCAGGTGGTATTATCGGAAGATCCTTGAAACGTATGGTACAAACCGAAGGCATGCCCGATCTCATGGGGAAGTGTTTTTTGCCCTGCAATCATTTGTGTCGCCAGCATAATAGTACCATCCTTCGCCGCTGAAGTACCAGGGAAATAAGCAAATCCCGCCGTGAAGGTGCCAGACGTTCCGTCATTACCATCGATCTTGTTCACCACCCATATATTATAATATTGGGTATTATTCCAGCGACTTAAATTCTTAACGGTTACTTCATCAGCTCCTAATCCGCTTCCGGCATTAACACCATTGGCGGTATAGCCAGCCACCCCTGAACCGTCTACACGGTTAATCGCAGTGGTGGCACCGCAGGCCGTATTCAATTTGGCTAATACGAATTGGATCTGAATATCGCCGATGCCCTGCGTTCCGGGATAGGTGCCATTATATACCTGGTTGAGGTAATTGATGGCTCCTTGTATCTGAGCGTCGGTCGGATTATATATGGAACCAACGGCCCCTCCCGTATGAATAACATGAACAACCACCGGAATGGTATAAAGCACGGATTCTGTTTTGCCATTTGTTCGGGCGGTAAGTCTTTTTTCATTTTCACGTACAAAATCAGCTACATACCTTTCTGTTTCTCTGACTCTGTTTCGATACTCTGGATTGGTTTCCATCTCGCGCCTGTGGATCTTGTCAAAGCTGCAGATGGATTGCGAAAATGCGTGGAGGTTTACGAACAGGGTAAGGAAGGCTACCACTAGCCATTGGTTCTTCATAATCAGTTGGTTTTAATCGGCCGAAAAATAGAATATAAAACCAATGATTCAAATAGTTACATAAAAAAAAACCCTACAAATTTTGCAGGGTTTTCCAGTATTCTAAAAAGATTTACCACTTGTCGACTTCTTCTGAAGAAGCAGAGGCGGTAGTTGTTGTAGTATTGGTTATGACAGATTCCTGAACGGCGGCCGGAACTTCCACTTCTGTCCCGTCCATACCCATTTCTTCATGATCCATCTCTCCTTCTGCCTCATCATGGTTATAAGCATCAAAATCAAAATCCGGCATTAACTGTGTTTTTACATGGTCGACAGCCTCAGACAAAGCTTTAATGAACTTGTTAAAGTCCTCTTTGTACAGGAAAATCTTATGGCGGTCATATCCATTATCGTTAAAACGCTTACGGCTTTCCGTGATCGTCAGATAATAGTCATTACCACGTGTAGCCCTTACATCAAAGAAGTAGGTCCGGCGTTTGCCTGCACGGATTCGCTTGCTGTAAATGCTCTCCATTTTCTTTTCATTGTTGTCGTACGCCACGTTGTAAATTTTTACAGTTTAAATTAAAAGGTTTTGGTTTAATTCTCACAAATATAATTATGTTTTGTCAACAGCCAAATTTGCAGGATTATTGTCAGAATGCTCTTCTTTCAGCTGGCGCTGATACATGGCAAAATACAATCCTTTCTTCTGCATCAGTTCTTCATGGGTGCCTTCTTCCGCTATGGTGCCATCTTCCAGAACCAGGATCGAATCGAAATTCAACAGGTTGAAAATGCGGTGCGTGATCAGAATGGAGGTCTTACCCTCCATATACGTTTTCAGGTTAGTAATGATTTCCTTTTCCGTTTTGGCATCCACTGCGCTCAAACAATCGTCAAGAATCAGTATAGGCGCGTCTTTCATCAGGGCTCGGGCAATGGATATCCGCTGCTTCTGCCCCCCGCTTAGCGTCACCCCCCGCTCTCCTATTTCGGTTTCGTATTTCTTGGGGAATTGCTCGATATCCTTTCCTACTACAGCCAGACGCGCCGCTTCCCGAACCTTTTCCTGTGTTATTTCCCGGGCGCCGAAGGCAATATTGTTTTCAACCGTTTCACTGAACAGGAATCCATCCTGAGGCACATAACTGATCTGGCTTCGGACCGATCTTACATTATGATCCCGGATCGGGACCCCATTCAGGAGTATCGTTCCGGTAGTTGTATCGAACATCCGCATCAGCAATTGTGCTACGGTTGTTTTGCCGCTGCCCGTACGGCCTACAATGGCAATCCGCTGTCCTGGTCTCAGATACAGATTGAAATTGCTAAGTGCCTGAATTCCTGTATGTTCATAGGTAAAGTTTACCTTACGGAATTCAATTTCTCCTGTCAGGGTTTCAGAAACGCCCTGGGTTTCAGACGGGATAGCTGGTTGCGTATTCAGAAACTCATTCAATCGTTTCTGTGAAGCTGCCGCCCGCTGGATCATGCTGGCAGTCCACCCAATGGCGCTGACGGGAAACGTGAGCATATTTATATAGATCACAAATTCCACGATCGTATCGATACCGATCTCCTTATTCCCATGTATGTAATAGAGGCCCCCGATCATAATGGTCAGCAGGGTGCTTAATCCGATCAGCAGGGTCATTGACGGGAAATACAGCGCTTCCACCTTAGCAAGGCTCACCGCCTGGTTCTTATAATTCTCACTGTTCTTCTCGAAATGTCGGAACATAGTAGCTTCCTGTACGAATGACTTGATCACCCGGATCCCTGAATAGGATTGCTGGGCATTGGTGGTGAGGCTACCCAGCGTGGCCTGCAGGGCTTCGCTTTTCCGGTGGATGATGGTATTCACAAAATAGATGATGAACGCCAGTATCGGTAATGGCGCCAGCACATATAAGGTAAGCTCGGGCTGGCGCTTATACATAAAGAAAACGCTCATGGAGATCAGCGTGATCAGGTTGATAAGATACATCACTGCGGGTCCGGTGAACATCCGCACCCTGCTCACGTCTTCGGCCATCCGGCTCATCAGGTCACCGGTGCTGTGTGTTTTGTAAAAACCGGCATCCAGCTTCTGATAATGCTGGTATACCTCGTTTTTCTGATCGTACTCTATATGGCGGCTCATCACAATGATGGTCTGCCGCATCAGGAACATGAAAAACCCACGCAGCAGGGCCAGCGCCAGGATAACTAAACCGCACAACACCACGATCTGAATACTGGTGTAATGTAGTCCTTCGGTAAAAGAAATGAATTTCATCACGGCGACATCGTACACGGGCATACGACTTCGTGGCTGGTAGCCGGGCAAGCTTCGGGTAGCAAAGTCTATAATGTATCCGGTGATCTGTGGAGCCAGAACCCCGAAATAGTTGGAAACAACAATGAATAAGATACCTACACTCAGCCGGATCTTATACTTCCAGAAATATTTATTAAGAGCTTTGAGGTGCTTCAATACTTGAAATTTGAGCGGCAAAGTTAGGTACAAATCCATGAGGGCGAAGGATTACCATTTACCGTAAATCAGGATTTTATGGCGGTCACAACCGTTTTCAATCTCAATTGTATTGTAAATTACAGGCGGCTACTGCTTGATGGGATCTATACACACGCTTAATTATCTGTAATGACCAGTACTGACACCTTTAACAGAAACATAGATGGGCAATCCGTAGGTCTTTTTAAATTGACCAATAAAAACGGAACGCAGGTCTCCTTCACCAATTATGGCTGCCGTATCGTTCGCCTCGTGGTAGCGGATAAAAAGGGTACGCCTACAGACGTGGTGGTAGGCTTCGATTCTCTGGAAGGTTATCTCACTGCAACGGAGGTATACCATGGTGCTACTATTGGCCGGTATGCCAACCGGATTGCCAACGGGCGGTTTTCCTTGAATCATAAAAGCTACGAGCTGGAACGCAATAATGGTAAGAACCATTTGCATGGTGGTACCGGTGGTTTCCATACGAAAGTCTGGAAGGTGGAGAAAGCAGAAGCAGATCAGCTGGTGTTTTCATATGTCTCACTAGACGGTGAGGAAGGTTATCCGGGTACACTGGAAGTGCAGGTCAGCTTCCGCCTCACTGAAAACAATGAGTTGACCATAGGTTACAGGGCTATTGCGGAAAAGGATACCATTCTTAATCTGACCAATCATTCCTACTTCAATCTGAACGGACAGGGAAACGGCCCCATATTGAACCACACGTTACAAATCTTCAGTGAATATTATACTCCGGTTAATGCAGATCTTATTCCTACGGGCATCGCTCCCGTGGAAGGAACACCATTTGATTTCCGTACGCCTGAAAAGATTGGAAAGCGAATACATGATACGCATCCCCAGCTGAAATATGGTAATGGGTATGATCATAACTATATATTGAATACGAACGGCCAGCTGAAACAAGCCGCCCGTGCTGAAGGCGATAAATCGGGAATTATACTGGAAGTTTTTACAGACCAGCCGGGCATGCAATTCTATACCGGCAATTTCATGTCGGGTGAGAATTTAATCAAGGGTGACGTTCCGGATGATTTCCGCACGGCCTTCTGCTTAGAAACACAGCACTATCCGGATGCACCCAACCATCCGGAATTTCCAACGGTGGTTGTCAATGCGGGGCAAACATTTCACTCCACCACTATCTATAAATTTTCCTGATCGTATTCATTACACCTACATTTTTTAAGGAGTTCCTTTGTTGGTTACAGTATCCGCACGATGCTATAGGGCATTTCTAAGGAAATACGCTTATTACGTGCTATGAATGAGCTGTTTATATACCGAGCTCATCCAAATGATTATCAGTTATTTAAACATATGATAGTAGCTGTTTTAAGGCTGGTTTGCAGCCTTTATCCGACCTTTTTCCGCATTCACCGATAAATACCATTTTTAGACGAATAGAAGCTTGTGTCTTTTATCTTTTGAACTTATTTTGAGTCCTATTCATTACTGACAATTTATAACCCTTTATCTAATACCTATACTATATGTTAGCCACCAAAGTAACCGTACCTTTTGCCGAGCATGATAATGAGCTGGCCTACAGATGGCCGGAAGTAAAAGCCAATGAATGGATGGATAAAAACGGCTGGTTAGTCGGCTGTAATTTCGTCCCCAGCAATGCGATCAATCAATTGGAAATGTGGCAGGAAGAAACCTTCGACCCTGCCCGTATCGATCTGGAGCTTGGATGGGCCGCTGGACTTGGCTTCAATACCGTTCGCGTTTTTCTTCATCATTTATTGTGGGAGCAGAACCAGGATGGTTTTCTCAACCGCATCGATCAATATCTCTCTATAGCCAACAGGCACGGTATCCGCACCATGCTGGTACTTTTCGACAGCGTTTGGAATCCTTTTCCAAAGCTGGGCGTACAGCCGGTCCCTAAGCATAATGTGCACAATTCAGGATGGGTGCAAAGCCCCGGTTATGATGTTTTGAACGATCCCTCCCAATACGATAGCCTTCATAATTATGTGCATGGAGTTGTTTCTCATTTCAAGGATGACGAGCGTGTTTTGATCTGGGACTTGTATAACGAACCGGATAACATGAACATTGCCAGCTATAAAGATGATGATTATGCTTTTCACAAAGCGGAACTGGCCATGGCCCTGTTGAAAAAGACCATCAACTGGGTACGCGTCATCAACCCTTCACAGCCGATTACCATGGCGCCCTGGAAGGAAGACTGGAGCTGCGAAACAAAGTTGTCGGCCTTAGACAACTACATGTTCACGCATTCCGATATCATCAGTTTCCACTGGTATGAAAATAAAAAGAGTACGGAAGAAAGGATACTTCATCTGAAACGCTATGGCCGTCCTTTGATGTGCACAGAATATATGGCCCGACCTTTCGGCAATACTTTCCAGGAAATTCTGCCGCTGTTCAAACAGTACAATGTAGGCGCTTACAACTGGGGACTGGTTGCCGGTAAAACGCAAACGCACTGCCCATGGGATTCCTGGCAGCTGAAATATGATAAT
Organism: Flavisolibacter sp.; assembly: GCA_036263415.1. Taxonomy (GTDB): domain Bacteria; phylum Bacteroidota; class Bacteroidia; order Chitinophagales; family Chitinophagaceae; genus Flavisolibacter. Next base: position 2,114 of record DATAHC010000372.1, on the reverse strand, counting down.
GAGCCCGAATTGTGGTTTCATGATATTTTCCGTGAAAATGGTGAGGCTTATATTCAGGAGGAAGTGGATTTTCTGAAAGAGATCATGAAAGCGGAAAAGCCGGTACTTCATAAAGTAGCCTGATGACAATTTAGCATACGAAAAGCGCTGCCCTGATGCAGCGCTTTTTTTATTGGAATATGTTTTGATTTTTATATCGAAACACCAATGAAAGTGAGCCTGAATATTGTTGAGATTCGCGAATCGAGGTTTGGGCGCGGACTGTTTGCCCAGCGAAACCTGGAAGAAGGAACTACCATCTGCCCCATCTCCGGCCCTTCTTTATCTTTTGAAGAAACGGTGAGGTTGAAAGAACGGGAAAGCCATACTTTGCAGATAGGTATCGATCAATATATTTATTGTAACCTGCCCTTTCTGTTTACTAATCATTCCTGTAACCCCAACTGCGGCATTACACCTTCCATGGACCTCATTGCGATCCGGAATATCAAAGAAGATGAAGAACTCTTCTGGGATTATTCCACATCCATGTTGGAACGTCATTGGACCATGCCCTGCGCATGCGGCGAGGAGCAATGCAGAAGCCTTGTTACAGATTTTGATCTCCTGCCTTCAACACTTCAGGAAAAATATCTTTCTCTTAATATTGTGTTACCATTTATCGTGAACACACTCTTTCCGGCCTATGCCAAAACCGCTTCCTGAATGCTATTTTGTTTACTGGTGAGGACTATTTTCTACACTTAAATTCAAACACTTAAACGTTGGTGTATATTCTAATTTAAAAATTGCTGGCATGTAAATAGTATCTATACCAGCATGATAAAAAATATTGAAGACGTTTCATGTGCCTTCCTGCACGATATTGATTTAGTTTGTTTTTCCCACCTGAGATGGGGATTTGTATTTCAACGGCCCAATCACTTATTGAGTAGGTTTTCGAAGCATCAACGTGTTTTCTTTATTGAAGAACCAATCTTTCATGATGGTGAAGACAAACTTCATATCGACAATTACAACGAAAATCTTTATGTGGTAACTCCGCACATCCGCCATGGATTACCGGAAGAAGAAGTTCATAACCGGCAACGCAAGTTTATCAATAACCTGATGTCGAGTATGAAAGTAAACCGCTTCTTCAGCTGGTATTACACGCCCATGGCTTTACCTTTTACGGAACATTTGAATCCGGAAATGGTGATCTACGATTGTATGGATGAATTATCCGCTTTCAAATTTGCTCCTCCTGAACTCACGATCCGTGAAAAGGAATTATTCAAAAAGGCCGACATTGTATTTACAGGCGGACATAGCATTTTCGAATCCAAAAAGAATGCGCATCATAATATTTACTCGTTTCCCAGCAGTATAGATAAACATCATTTTGGTGCGGCACGCATCACGAAGAACGATCCGGCCGACCAGGCACATATACCGCACCCCCGTTTTGGTTTCTTTGGTGTGGTGGATGAACGCTTCGATATTGAAATGCTGGATCAGGTGGCCAAAGCACGCCCTGAATGGCAGTTTGTTATTTTAGGACCTGTTGTAAAAATTGATGAAGCACACCTTCCAAAATATAGCAACATTCATTACCTGGGTGGTAAAAAATATGAAGAATTACCAGCCTATATTGCAGGATGGGATATTGCAACAATCCCCTTTGCTATGAATGAGTCAACAAAATATATCAGTCCTACCAAAACGCCGGAATACCTGGCTGCCGGTAAGCCTGTGATCTCTACTCCGATCCGAGATGTGGTTTCTCCTTATGGTGATAATAAGCTGGTACATATCGTGAGCAATGCTGAAGAATTTATTGTTGCTGCCGAAAAAGAACTGGCTAAGAAAAGAAAGGCTGCCTGGCTGAAGAAAGTGGATGAGTTCCTTGCTTTCAATTCATGGGACAGAACCTGGAGCCAGATGGTACGCAATATTGAAGATACCCTGGTACAATCAACTTCATTGAAAAACAAAGTAAAGGAGAAGCTCTATGTTTGATTATCTGATCGTGGGGGCAGGGTTTGCCGGTAGCGTACTGGCAGAGCGCCTGGCCAGTCAGTCGAATAAGAAAGTACTCATTATCGATAAACGCGACCACATTGCCGGAAATG
>DATAHC010000371.1:0-4633 GCA_036263415.1 Flavisolibacter sp. | reverse complement strand
CAATCAATTTATACATATTTGCCTGAATTTGATTTCGAGGTTATTGTTTCAAATAATGGATGTGATCTCATTGCTAAAGAAAGACTGCTAAAAAAATATTCAAAGCTCATATGGATTGAAACCGGATATAACGCTGGTTTTGCCAGGGCTAATAATATTGGATTGAAAAGCGCAAAAGGAGAGGTTTATCTGTTATTGAACCCTGATACCATCTGTCTTGATAATTCAATTGAAATTTGTTATAAAAGATTGATGCAATCATCTTATGCAGCTGTTGGGGTGCAATTACTCAACCATGATCATAGTTCTCAAATATCTGGTAGCCATTTTGTCAAGGGTGGAATCAACCATTTACTACCCTTGCCTTATTGGGGAAGCTTTTTAAGGTGGATCGGTTATTCTTTGAAAATGGAGCCACCTAGCGTTGAGCAGGCCTCTAAGGAGGAGCCTGTAGATTGGATCAGTGGCGCTTTCTTAATGGTGAAAAGGTCCATTACGGATAAGGCCGGGCTTCTTGATGAAGATTTCTTTCTGTATGCTGAAGAGGTCGAGTGGTGCAGCCGGCTTAGAAAATATGGCAGCCTTTGCCTGTATGGAGATTTGCATATAATACATCTGGAGGGTGCCAGTATCAATAAAGCTACACAAACCGGAAATAGTAGTATCGGCTATTATAACCTTTATGATAAAAAAGGGTTGCAGCTGATGGTATCCAATCACCTTAGGGTGCGCAAGCAGTATGGGGTCTTATGGTTCCTTTTCCTTCTACTCAATTATACCTGGGGTGTGTTCGTATTTGCTATTGGCAGCTTCCTGCATCGCCTGTTTACCTTTAGAAATCCATTGGGCAGTTTCAAAAAAGTGGGTGCTTTTGCAGCTAACGTCCTAAGATTGTGGTTACTAAGCCCGCTAATAATCCGTAACAAGCCTCATTTTTATAAAATGTTCTGATCAATAGCCCAGTAGGCCTTTTAGCGCGTCAATCCGGAACTTGATAACCGGCCAGGTTTGAGCCGGATTTCCCTTAAAAGCATAAATTGCTCCCAGCACTACTGCCCCTCCTAATTTATAGAGGTATTCCAATTGTTTTTTTACATAGGCACCTCTGCCTTTGGCTTTCATTCGCACACGTTCCCCGCGCCCGATTCCGGAAGCTACACGGTACATATAATGCGGAGTAAGTTTTTTTACTTCCACAATGTGATGTACGATGACACCGGGATCATAATAGATTTTCTTTCCCAGTTCCTGCAAACGCAGAAAGAAATCTTTTCCTTCTCCGCCTATGCGAAGGGTGCCTTTAACGCCGGGCAAGTCCGTGTTAAACCCTTGTATTTTATCAAAATCTTCTTTAAAAACGATCATATTTGATTCCAGTGGATACTTGCCTTCCCGGAAAACCTCTACCTGCTGACTGTAATCAAAATTGCCAACCAGGGATGAAACGTGATGAGACATCCATTTGGGCCGTTCGGGAACATAGGCGGGAATAATGCGCCCACCCATCCCTGCCGCATCCGGGTGCGATTTGAAAAAGGCTACAATCCGTTCCAGGTACTCTTTTTCAGCAATGGCATCATCGTCCATAAAGCACAATAAGGGGGCCCTGGCAAAAGATGCCCCGGTATTCCGGGCAAAGGAGGAACCCTGCCTGCTTTCGGTAAGATATGTAAGGTGGAAGTCCGGATGGTCTTCCATATAGCGCATCACTCTTTCTCCGGTGTCGTCAATACTGTTGTTATCCACTACAAATACTTCAAATAAATGCCTGGGCAAGGTTTGCAGGTAAAGACTCTCAATCGCCTTTTCTATATAGGCTGCCCGGTTATACGAGCAGATCACCACCGATATTTCTAATTTTTCCGCCATGATTCTGATACACGCGCTATGACCGCTACTGCCGTTTCAATACTGTATTTCCAGGCAAAATACTTATAAAATGATTCTGGTACGGCAGCGGGTGGTTTATTTAATGAGGAAAGAACGGAATCCAGGAAGGATGTCCAGTTATCATCTTCAACCTGGCTTAGATAGAGCCCACATAGTTCTGCCGGTATGCCGTTCGCACCGGATTGGAAGGAAATGACCTTGCATTGATTGCCGATCGCCTCAATAACCTTGGTCTTTACTCCCGAATTATTGTTAACCGTATTCAGGAACAGGTCACATGCCTGGTAGATGTGATTGATATCCTCAGCAAATTCTATATAATGAACATTTTCCAGGCGGGCTATCTCCCTACGCAGGTAGGCCGGAAGCCTTTTACCTGTTATCAGCAGATCAAATGAGATGGCCTCTTTTTGCAGCAGGGGATACAGCTGGTATAAAAGCCCTTCCACCGCTTCTATATTGGGCTCATAATCCATGGTGCCGTTGAAATGAAATAAATAGGTGCCCTTCAGTTGTAATGCTTCAGCCAGTTCTCGCCTGGCATCAGGGTAAGGCAGGTATTCCTCAATACCATAAGGTACAACGGTGCACTTCTCATTAGAAAGCTTAAAACAGGAGAGGGCCAGTTGCTTGTCTTCCTCACTGATGAAAAAACTATGGTCTGCTTGCTGGTGTATCCATTTTTCATAACGCCAGTAGGCTTTCCACCAGGAACGTCCCATTTGCCTGAAACGCTGGGCTTCCATATTATGGGAATGAATAAGGAAGGGGCGTCCGGTAATTAGCTTTAGTAGAAAGGCCAGCCAGGCGGTATAGCTATGCTCGGCAACAATACAATCCATCTTTTCTGTTTTTATCCACCGCACCAGGGCCGGTAGTTGAAACAGGTTCCGGAGCATCCTTTTATTGGGATATAAAAGCGCTTTTGTTAGATAAGATTCGGTAGTGCCCTCCCAATGGTCATTGGAAACCGCCATGAAGATTTCATGGTACGGTTTAAGGTATTCATAGAACAGGGCAACTCCCTTCTGCCCGCCCATATGAGCGGGAAAGATCTTGAACGATACCAGGGAAAGCAGCCGGGCCATTCCTAAGCGGCCTTTGCTCTGTTACGATACTCCATGAAAAGGGCGGCAGCCAATGCCAGCAATATAAGGATACCGCTGATCAGCGAGAGCTGCTTGCCGGAATAGAAAGAGGAAGGATGAAATTCAAACCTGATCTCTTTGTTCTGACCGGCAGGTAAAGACAGTCCTCTCAAAACATAATTGGTGCGAATGATCGGTAGCTCTTTACCATCGATGGTCGCTTTCCAGCCTGGTTTATAATAGATCTCGCTGAATACGGCAAACCGGTTTACCGGGCTGCTGTAACGGTAGGTAATGACATCATTATCATTTTTGATCAATTGAATGGAACTGCTGTCTGTGGTGGGTGTATAGCTGACCAGTGATTTGTCTGCCGCAAAAACGATTGCCGTATCCTTCGGATGGAAATTTCCTAGGTCATTCATGACTTCCTGTGGGGTATTTTCAAATTTTACGGCATTCACAAACCAGGCTGCTCCCAGGTTTTGTTCATTGGGATAAATGCTTTCCTTTCCGGATTGATCGGCCTGGATAATATACTTTGTATTCAGCATATTAAGCAAGGGGAGAGAAGCAGGGAAATTGCTTAACTGGTGTTCAATAAGATCCTGGTAAATGCTCAGCTTTGCCGGATGGTAGCCGCCGATGGAATTATGGAAATAGGCGGTATTGGCGCCTTGAGTAAGCGTTCCCAGTCCCTGGCGCAGATCAAAGACCCTGTAATATCCTTTATCCTGTAAGATCTGCTGGTCAGCCGCGGTTGGCGTGAAAAAGCTTTGATTGTTATAATCCGTTGCATCCTGGTAGCTTTCCGAATTCAGGTATTTGGAATCCACCGTTATGATATCGGCAAAAGCGAGGATCCCGACTATACTGAATACCACGGCATTTCCGATCTTGTTTTTTACCCGCAGCCATAATACCACCGCGGCAGCGCCGGCAAATAATAAAGACCGGATCAGGCTGGAAAAGAACAGGCTTTTACGATCATCCTTCAAGGCGTTCAGAAAGTTCCGCACGGCGTCCTGCACCTGTGCAGGCAAGGCACTTACCTGCTTCGAAAGCTCGGTATCGCTGCCCGCGGCAAAATCGGAGCTCATATAAACTAATAGGAGTACAACCACCAATCCTGCAGAGAATAACAATCCTTTTTTATACTCCTTGAACAGGTCTGTTTTAGAATCTGATGCGGTGATCTTTTGAAGGGTCAGTACCGCCATCATACATAAAAGAAAGGTAGGGATCACCAGGGCCATGCTGGGTACACGAAATTTATTATATCCGGGCAAGGCGTTCAGTAAAAAAGTATTGAAACCCTCAAAATAGCTGCCCCACGACATCATAAAGGCTAATAAACAGGCGGCCAGGATCCACCACTTGTGCTGGTTATTAAGCACGGCAAACCCAATCAGGGCAATAAAGCAAATGATAGCGCCCACATAGGGCGGGGCATTGGGAGGAACCTGTCCGGGAGCGGATAACCCTCCCCAGTAGGCGGCACGGTAGCCTGCGAGCTGATTGGCCATTTCCTGGGGCATCGACTGCAGGGTCTCCAGTGTTTTGGAATTATCTACTTTGTTTTCTATCACATCTCCGGAACCACCAAACAGGTTGGGTGAAAACATCACCAGCGGCTCCGCTTTATACATACTGTA
>DATAHC010000370.1:0-2918 GCA_036263415.1 Flavisolibacter sp. | reverse complement strand
GATGTTGGAGAGCCTTCCGTCCGTACGGGCCTTTTCACTAAAAGATGTCTGGATATCGGCATCCTTGGGTTTACTCTTGCACGATTCCATGCTCAGGGAAAACAGCAGTGCTGTCCCTATTAAAAATTTTCCAGCCAGCATTCGTTTCATGTCTATGAATTTTTAGAAGTGAGAGAACTATACGATCCGATTGCGTAAGCAGCAATTTATCCCAGCACACGGCCGAGCAGTCCGCCCGCATTATTAAATCCGCGGCCGCCACTCAGCATACCGATAATGGAACCAAGTCCACCGCCACCGCCCAGCATACCACCACCCATCATGCCGCCGCCGCCCATGCCACCGAACATGCCACCACGGGAACGTCCGCCACTGAGCATACGACCGATAATGAAAGGAGCTGCGATTCCCAGCAGCCCTTTCAGCAGTCCGCTGCCATTGATACCGGCATTCTGCAAAGGTTCTTTCATGCCCAGGGATGACAGGAAACCCGGCTTCTGCACTTCTTCCTGGTTCACTTCCGGCGCACCGGCTTTCTGTGTAAACTGATCGAGCAGGGAGAACTGGTGCTGATCGACACCGAGGTATTCGGCAATGCGATTCACATTTTCCTGCTCTTCCTCGCTGTATTCCGAATCGGACCTGGCAAAGGCCATGAGATCCGTTACCAGTGAATAGCGCAATTCACTATTCTTTAAAACATCCAGGCATTTGGTAAGCTCGTCTCCTTTCAATTCGGTTGCAGCGCGAATGACATATTCCTTTTGTCCTTCAGAGAGTCCTGCCGCATCACTGAGTTGTGACAGATAATCCAGCTCTTCCTGCGATGCTTCTCTGTCTGCTGTTGCAATTGAGGCAATAGCTCCTAAGTAAGCGCCCTTCTCGAGGTCGCTATACCCATCCAATACGGTTGCATTTGGTTCCATATATTCATCTGTTAAGAAGGAATCCCTTAAAATTCTATGCCATTGAAGGGCTGATTGCCAGAGAACTTCTGAACTTTGCCGGTCTAATCGTATCTTTCTTTATGCGGTTAACGAAACGCGGCATGTTCCTCCTGCTGAATGGCAGCATTGCCCTTGGACTGCTCCTCTATTTTCTGCCGTGGGCCTTCAGCCGTACGACCACCGGACAACTCATCACGCCTTACGATCCGAATACCGTTCATATCAGTTACCAGGTTGATGGGAAAGCTTACGAGGGAAATTATATGCGGAATGGTGTTGACCTTTCTGACCGCAGGGTTCACCTGCGCTATCTACCGTTCCGTCCATCGATCTCCAGGATCAATTCCTTCCTGGGAATTTTTGCTGAGCCCCTGGCCTGGTGGGGCGTTTTCCTGGTGGCTTCCGCCATGTTGCTGCTAACCCCCAACGGTGTCTTTACAAAGGGTACCATTTTTCAGCTACAGCGAAGGTTTCCCTTTATTTCCATGGAGGAATACTTTCCAGCCGAAGGAGATGCTGAGCGGCACTGGTACCGATCCCACCGTTCTGCCAGTCCGCCACCGCCCAAGCACCTGAATTAAATTCTTCTTTTTCTTTGCCGGCCTTGAGCCTGTCCGGCTCTGCTAATGCTATCAACTTATAGCGTACTCCGTCTTTTATCTTAGGTTGATGGAATAGCCAAGCGAGGTCATCCGTATCCTTGAGTTTTTCATATTAAATGCCTATCTTGTCCGAACCGGATACCCTAACTGCTAAAACTATGGACGCGATATTCCAAAAACTGGAGCAATTCCAATCGAAGTTACGTTCGCTTCCCTTTGGCGAAACCCTTGATTCATTCGGGTCTTTTCTGCATAAGCACCTGTTACAGATCAAACGAATCGGCTCTACCTCCACCATGGATGATTATGAAAGAAGAAAGCTTGGCATTTTCAACCAGCTCAACTTCTTCCAGTTACTCACCGGATTATTCATTCCCGTACTCGGTCTTTTCCATCATGATAAATTACCGGTAAGCGCGTGGATCTTTGCCTGTCTGCCAGGACTGACGAGCATTTTGGTGATGACGCTCAACCATTACCGAAAGTTCGAGATCGCCTTACTCAGCTATTTTATACTGTATCCCTTCTTTACATGCGTGGTATACCTGCACGGCATGAATGCGGGCATCGGCCTTCATTTTATCCTGTTCGGCATCCTATCCGTTTTCTTTCTTCAGGATATCGGTTATATGCTGTTCACGGTAGCCCTTTCCATGATCAGCTATTTTGTTCTTTCGGTAGTGATCAAGGATTATATCTATGAAGTGTCGCAGGAGAACTGGCTGCTGTACCTGCTGAACCAGTTCTTCGCCATCATTTTCATCTTTTACGGCCTTTACCTGATCAAGAAAGAGAATACCAATTACCAGCGGAGCATCTTATACAAGAACAAGATCCTGCGCCGGAAAAATATCAAGATCCGCCGGCAGAAGATGGAGCTCGCGGAACTGAACAGCCTTAAGAACAAATTATTCTCCGTGATCTCGCACGACCTGAAGTCGCCGATGTATGCGGTCCGGAACATCTTCCGCAACATGCATCAGCACGATCTGCCGGCAGAAGAGATCAAGGAGATCATACCGGAAGTACTGAATGACCTGAACTATACGGTAAGCCTGATGGAGAATCTTCTGGAATGGGCGAAAAGCCAGATGCAGGCGGACATGGTGCGAACGCAGGAGCTTGATCTGTCGTCCATGATCCGGGATGTGCTGCAGCTGCTGCACCTGCAGGCTGCCACCAAGAAAGTCTATATAGAAAGCAAGATGGATATGCCCGTATATGCCCTTGGTGATAAAGACATGATCAACCTGGTACTGCGCAACCTGCTTTCCAATGCCATTAAATACACACCGGAATCCGGAACGATCAAGGTAGGCGTGAATGCCACTTCTTCTTTCGTAGAGGTTTATGTTCAGGATTCGGGTAT
>DATAHC010000369.1:0-3113 GCA_036263415.1 Flavisolibacter sp. | reverse complement strand
TGTATAATAACATAGCCACAGCCTGGTAACGATGCTGATGTTAGGCCAGCTCCTGTATGCAGGCAGGCTCTTACTGCCAGAATCATTGCACCTATCTTTCCTTTACTACCACCCATGATGAGGGCGTGGCCAAAAGTTCCTTTATGGGCAAAGGAAGAACGAGGCCTGTACAGTTTTTCTATTAATTTCTGGGTTAAAATCTTTGTAACCGGCAAATTACCTGGTACAAATGCGGGGTGTAATCCTATTTGTAAGAGTATAACCTTTCCTGTAAAAAGTTCATTTTCAGCTACTAATAAACCCAGCTTATAGCATTGAAAAGTCAGAGTAAAATGCGCTCTGACGATCATATTGTTCACTGAGGATTTATCCGCAAACATGCCACTGGGCAAATCTATAGAAATCACTTTCGCTCTGGAATCATTAATAAGAGCTATAATATTTTCTGCGATACCTGCAACAGGTCTGCTTAGACCAGTACCGAATAAGGCATCAACAACAATTCCATCTTTTTGAACTTCAGGCAGATCCGCAACGACATTTATTAAACGTATAGCAGCATTTAGCTTTTGGAGCCTTTTCAGATTCTCCTGAAAATCAGCTGATCCGGGTTCCTCCGTGTTGAGGATGTATATACTGATTTTATACCCGGATTGCATCAACAGGCGGGCTATAGCCAAGCCATCGCCACCATTGTTGCCTTTGCCACAAAATATGTAGAACTGGTTTTTCTGAAATCCTTGCTGTATGATCCATTCGAAACAGCGCGCCGCCGCCCTTTCCATAAGATCGATGGAAGCTATAGGCTCATTATTTATGGTGAACTGATCCCAGTTCCTGATCTCCGCTGCAGAAAGTACGTACACTTTAGTAAATTAAACGATCATTCTTCGCCTTCCTCTTGTTTCCCATCATAATTACCAAACAAATTATACAATTTTTTAGCACTTGTATATACGTTCTGATTGTATTTATTAGAAAGAATGATTATGGTTGCTTTTTCATCGGTTAAACGTGCAAATGCCGAATTAAAGCCATGCCAATGTCCGTTATGATAAATTACTTTCTTATTATTTGGCAACAGGAGCATTCGCCATCCCAAGCCATAATTATGTATACCAGGCCTTTCATTACTATATGGTGTGAAAGCAGAATCCAGCATTTGCTGACTAATAATACGGCCTTCATAAATGGCTTGATCCCATTTCAGAAGATCGCGTGGTGTAGAGTATACGTTTTTGTCACCATATGGACCATCTGAAAAATCCAAGGTCCATAAAGCTCCATTATGCTGATAGGACTGGGTTACCAGTGAATCATTCATAGTATGAACAAACGTATGGCTCATCCCTAAAGGTCCAAAAAAATTGGCCTGCATATAATCAGGAAAAGATTGGCCGCTGGCTTTTTCTACCAACAGTGCCAGTACTACATAGTTTGTATTGCAATAATTGAAACGGGAATCCGGGCGGAACGATTGGACAGGTTTCCAGTTTATCAATGTATTCATTACATCCATATTGCTGGCTTGCTGTGTACGTGGCCATGGACTTTTCTCCATATAATAGAGATAATTGGGCAGTCCGCTGCGATGATTCAGCAACATTTTGATCGTTACTGCCGTATATGGAAATTGGGGGAAATATTTAGTGACGAGATCGTTAAGACCCAGTTTACCTTCCTGAATTAATTTGAGAACAGCAGCCGAAGTCAGTGTTTTACTGGTAGAAGCTATCTGAAAAGGTATATCTGCATTCAGAGAATCCTTCCTTCTCAGGTCATGAAAGCCCACATATTTTTCATAAACAATGGTTCCGTTTTTAGCGATCAGCACCCCTCCATTAAAAGAACTGCGATATAGTGAATGATTCAGTACTTCTTCAACTGCTGCATGATATTTTTTTACTTCTGCTTCCGAAAGCGCCGGGAATAAATTGGCATGATGTATAGAGTCTCTTTTAACCGGCACTGTTTCCGCCTTAGGGGAATTACAGCTCCATAGGAAAAAAGCCGCACAGCCAGCAATAAATACGTTTTTCAAAAGATAAATATTTGTGATGTCAAGGGTTACCCGGTAAAATTATCAGTTTATGCTACAAAAACAAATCCAATTTGGGGGATAAGTGATATACCTTATAAAATATTTATCAGGATATTTGCGATATGGAGGCAACCAAAACAAGTTACCCTAAAGAGAAAATAAACATCCTTTTACTTGAGAATGTAAGTGATCTGGCTGTTAAGAACTTCAATCGTCAGGGCTATGTACATGTTGAGAAATTAACCAAGGCATTATCGGAATCAGATCTAATCAATGCAGTTAAGAATGTACATCTATTGGGAATTCGATCCAAAACGCAGGTTACCAGAAATGTTTTAGAAGCTGCCAAAAAGCTTCAGGCAATCGGCTGTTTTTGCATTGGGGTGAATCAGGTGGACTTGGATGCCGCTACAGATTGCGGTGTCGCGGTCTTCAATGCTCCCTATTCCAATACACGATCAGTAGCCGAACTCGTAATCGGAGCCTCTATCATGCTGATTCGCAGAATTCCGGATAAAAATAATGCCGCTCATAAAGGTATTTGGATGAAAGAAGCCAGTGGAAGTTATGAGCTGAGGGGCAAAACGCTTGGCATTATCGGTTACGGAAACATTGGGTCACAGGTGAGTGTTCTTGCTGAATCTTTGGGAATGAAAGTTCTATTTTATGATGTGGAAACCAAGCTGCCATTAGGCAATGCTACCGACAGCAGAACGCTGAAAGAACTTCTCAGTCATTCTGATATCATTACGTTACACGTGCCTGAAACTGATCAGACAAAAAACCTCATCAATAAGAATACACTAAAATTCTGTAAGCAGGGATCTATCATTATTAATTATGCTCGAGGCCAGGTTATGGATCTGCCTGCTTTGCGGAAAGCATTAGAATCCGGTCAAATAGCGGGCGCTGCAGTTGATGTATTCCCTATTGAACCTGAAAAGAACGGTGACATTTTTGAGAATCCTCTACAAAATCTGCCCAATGTTATATTAACGCCTCATATTGGAGGATCTACAGAAGAAGCGCAGCAGAACATAGGTGAAGATGTCAGTACTAATCTACTGAATTA
>DATAHC010000368.1:0-6605 GCA_036263415.1 Flavisolibacter sp. | reverse complement strand
CCTACGCTATAACGACGAAAACTGTGCCGTGCTTGAAAAGCTAATGTGGTCTATGCCGGGCTACAGAAGAAAATGCATGGCTTCAGGCTTGAGGTTTATAGAATGCAGAGGAACCTGCTAATCGTTTTGACTATTCACTATTGACTATTGAGTAGTAACTATTGCGCCAGCAGCTCATTTACCAGGTCTTTCAGGTCTTTCTGGTAAACCTGCCCTTTGGCCTTTACTTCACCAAGGGGAACTACGCTGCGCCCCATCAGGGCGAACCAGGTTTGAGAAGAACCGGAAACCAGAAGTCCATGCTTATGCCAGTTGGATGGGCTGGCACCCCGGCCATGATCGGTGGTAATCAGGAAGGTTGTTTTCCCGGCATAGGCCGGATCGCCCTGCACGTAGCGCCAGAGTTCCCCGATCATACGGTCGGCATTATTGGCTTCCTGCAGGTATTGATCATATCGCTTACTATGGCCGGCGTCGTCCGTGCCACTGAAGCTGAGAAACACTATGGAAGGCTTTTTCTTGACCAGGTATTCCTTACAGGCAATGTAGGTGAGTTCGTCATAACGGGTGGCACCATGCTCCGCCAGCACTTCTGTCTGAACGGTATTGATCAGGGACTCTGCAGAAGAGAGCTGACCGCTGATATTCTGGAGGCCGCTGTTGATCATTAATCCGCTCCGCTCCTTATTGAGTATATAGGGAAACACATCCCAGGAAGTAAAAGCAGCCACTTTGCCGGCATAGGCCGGTGAACTGTTCAAAGCTTCGAGGATATTTTTATTATGATTGGTGATCTTATCATTGGAATGGATGGAGTAATCCACACTTCCGGTCAGTAACTCACTATAGCCCGGGTAGGACAGGGCATATGGATTGGAAACGTTCACCTTATTCCCGAATGTCCGGTTCCCGAAAAGCTGACCCTGACGGTTTACCACGTTCCAGAAAAAAGGCATCAGTTTTTTGCGACGTCCCGCTTCATCATCGGCCCAGTACAGGGCCTTGGCCAGTGCTGTATCGCCTGTAGCTTCCGGGTCATGGATCAGGGAAGAATCAGCCCCTTTATAAAGCTCCTCCCACCGAAAACCGTCCAGTGTAATAATAAACAGTTTATTGTCTGCATCCAGGGTGCGCACCGATCGTTGGGTGTTTACGGAAACACTCAACAGGATCAGCACCGCGCATATGACCAGACCTCTCATAATTGATGTATCAAAAAAAGTATACCAATTTAACCTGTCTATGAAGCCGGGGTTAAATAACTATGATCAATTTCATAGCTCCGGCCTCTCTGTAAAGTTCCTCCTTCGGTGAAGTAATAAGTGTCGGATAAATTACATTACCTGAAGAATGACCTAAGGGCAAATTGCTCCCCTGTTTTCCGACTGCATTTCCCCCTTCTGTGTAAGGAAAGAAAAAACCTTACTGCCATTCCTTACACATCAGCCATTCAGGCATTGCTATTGTAAACTCAATTAAAAACGAGCATGGCAAAGGCAGCAAGAAAAACAGCAAAGAAGGCAGCTCCCAAAAAAACTGCCCGCAAAACGACCATCCGAAAGAGCAGTAAAAAGGCAGCAGCTAAAAAGAAAGCAGCCCCGAAGAAAAAAGCAGCTGCTAAAAAAGGAACGCTTAAAAAGAACAAATTGGGCGTTAAGAACTCGCTGGTAAACAATATCAATGCGAAGAAGAAAAAAGGGACGTCGAAAACCAAAAAGAAGTCTACGGTCTCCGGCAAATCGTATGAGGCGATGGAGCACAATTGGGGAAAGAAAAAATAAGTGATATGGCCAGATTCAAATTAATGCGTGGTACGGCGGAAGGCAAAACCTGGAAAGCCGTTGGCACCAATCCCGAAACGGGAAGACAGCTAACCATTCAGGGTGGACAGAAAGGCACGCCGGTGGGCCGCGATAATCCGGATAGCGAGCGCACCTTCGATGCCCGGCATGAGGCAACGGGTATGACACCGAAGAAGTATATCAATAAGCTGAGATGGGACAACAAGGCCCGCCTGGGTACCTTTATCGATATTCCGGACCGGTTGTTCTCGAAGAAGAAAGCCCGGTGACTGTTTTAATAAAAACAGTTCTTTAGGAACATAAAAAAATGGATGGGAACTCTTAAAAGCTTCCCATCCATCAGTACGTTCAGAAATCAATACCCCGGGTTCTGTCTCAGGTTGGGATTAGCCGCCAGGGCCTGACTGGGTATAGGAAATAAGAGATTTTTGGGATCATCCGTTGGTTTCAGCTGCCAGGGTTGGGTATAGACACCAAACCGGATCAGGTCTGTCCTTCTTACTTCTTCCCAGTATAATTCACGTCCTCTTTCAGCCAACAGTGTATTGGGATCATCTACATTTGATACATTTACCAGAGGCATAAAACTGACTGTGGATGCACCTCTTGCCTGACGAAGCTCGTTAACTAAACGCAAGGCCTCTGCGGTATTGCCGATGCGCATGTAAGCTTCAGCCACCATTAATACCACATCCGGATAGCGGAAGATCATCAGCCAGTTGCCTGCAGGCCCGCCGTAATAGTTATTACCCGAAGCAACGCCGGTGAAATCAGGAACATACTTCACTACGCGTATACCGGTTAACTCCAGATTATTTCCTGTCTCGATGAGGTTATCTGCAATTCTCGGTGTGTACGATAGATAGTTATTCTTGCGGTCTTTCAGGGAGTCTCCATCTTCATTGAATTGCTGCCCGACCAGAAATCCTGGCCTGATCCCAGAGTAGTTGGTGGAGCCCCAGTAATACCGGCCTCCAATTCTGCTGTCCAGTAACGTATCATCGCCATTGAAGTTGACAGAAGTACCTACACCAAACGTATTGTAAAAATCACTCAGCGTAGCAAATCCATTCCATCCAGCATTCGGATTGTTAGGTGTATACGAGTTGTAGTGAAGTGTCATATTCCATCTCGATTCAATATTCCCGTGGTTCACTCCTACACCGGATCTGTTGGGATAGGCAAATATGCCTTCCGTTGATTTACTACCCCCTCTCTCCACGCTGAACTGATTGAAATAATTCGACACATAAGAATAGTTTCCGCTGGAAATGATCTCATTACCCAGAGTAATTACCCGGTTCATATCAGCTGCATCAAACGTCGGGCTCTGCCGGTTATTAAAAGCCCCCCTGTTCAGGTAACAGCGCATCAGCAGGAAACGGACAGCATCCTGGTTGGCCTGCACCATGGTATTTGTGGAAGGAAGATCCGGAAGGATTGCCTGCAATTCGTCAATGATGAACTGAATAGCTTCAGGGCCCGATTTTACCGGTGGTATATTCAACAGGTTGTCTCCGGGTTGCCGGATAGGATACTGACCAAACAAATCCAGGGTATGGTACAAGGCAAGGGCTCTGAGAAAACGGGCTTCCGCCTGCTGCACCTTGGTAGGGTTGAAAGCCAGCACATTGGTAGCATCGAAATTGAGCTTACCAAGGCTATTGAAAACCGTCAGGAGCTGACCATGGTCCGCATTCCATTTATGCGTATGAAGCACCCGCCATACGCCGTTATCATCCCAGTCTCCCCCACGGGTTACGACGGCCGCTTCATCTGTAGTATTCTCCTGAAGGGAGAATAATTCATTCTGATTGTGAAAAGGCGCGGCCAGATCGGCATAAGCACCCTGAAGAAGAAGTTCTGTTTGCTTGGCACCCAAAGCGGCTGTCGTTTGCTCCGTGCTCAGGGTGCTTTCCAGCTTTTCATTCAATTTGGTACAGCCACCCGCCAGTAAGGTGAGGGGCAGTATCCATCTCATAGTTTTATTGTAACTATTCATATGTCTTCTTTTTTAACTTAAAGTGAAAGATTAACTCCTACAGAAATGGATCGTGGAGTAGGATAGGGTATGTATTCAATGGACCGCGATGGATACGCATTGCTGGTCTTATCGATATTGACTTCCGGATCGAAACCGGTAAAACCGGTTATTACAAACAGATTGGAACCACTGACAAATACAGACAGGTTCTTTACATACTTGCCGGCATCTCCGATGAGGTAGTGCAATGTGGCATTCCTCAGCTTTGCATAATCTCCCTTCTCGAGGAAACGGCTAGAGGCAGCTACACCGGAACTGGTTGCTTCCTGCGAATTATAAGCTGCCAGGTCAATGTTGCGGCCGGAGGTAATGCTATTAATATTCGTTACGGAGGTAGCGGTATTATTATAGATCAGGAAACCGAAGGATCCGCCGGCATTGATTGCCAGGTCGAAACGTCCATAACGTAAGGTGGTATTGAAGCCGGCAATAACATGGGGGTTGGGATCACCTGCATATACGGGATCAAATAAAACAACCTGATTGCCACTTGCATCAAAACCCTTGAACGGTTTCAGGTAATACGCATTTACAGGCTTATCATTGGCAATAACCTGGGCTAGTGTTCCGGATACGCCTTGTCCGTCGACCGTTGCCGTATTGATCTGCAATGGCGTTCCGGTATTGATATCGCGGAAGTTTGTTACGATATTCTTATTATAGGCGAAGCTGACGTTCACATCCCAGCCGAATTTCTTCCTGCTGATGATTTGCGCACCCAGGGCTACTTCCACACCTTTATTAATCAGATTAGCTGGTATGTTATAGAAGTAAGTAGCGGTAGGTGCCGGCTGTATGGAATTCGTCTGGAATAAAATATCCGTGGTATTCTTGTTATAATAATCCACCGAGCCATATAGCCTTCCTTTACCAAAGGTGAAGTCGGTACCGATGTTGATGGATCGGGTAGGCTCCCATTTCAGATTGGGATTGGCTACTATAGTAGCCGTTGCAGAATTATAGGAACCCAGGGTGGTCTGGTCCTGCGAGGCGCCTGAAGGAAACTCCTGGTTGCCGGTGATACCCCATGAAGCTCTGAGTGAAAGGGCTGTAAGCACCGAACTTCCCTTCAGGAAATTCTCATTTGACAATTGCCATTTGGCACCTACTGATGGGAACAGGCCATATTTATTATTCTTTCCGAACTTGCTGGAACCATCCACACGTAACGTACCGGTAAGAAAATATTTATCATCCCAGTTGAAATTGGTTCTTCCGAAATAGGATTGGATCTCAGATAATGGATTTACAAACGTGAAGTAGGGACTCTGATTGCTGGCATTGGTCAGCAGGTTCGTATACGGAATGGGAATCCGCTTCGTCTGGTCCAGATTTGTATTGAAACCGGAAGCCTGTATACCACCAATATCGTTCTGCGACCTCCAGTATTCATAACCACCAACGGCCTCCAACGTCAACCTTGGCGCCAGGTGGCCATGATAGTTCAAGGTGTGTGTTAAAGTTTGCGAGGTCAGACGCGCATTGGCCAGAACGGCAGACCCACGACCTGAAACTCCCGGAAATCCAACGATAAATCCTTCAAGGTTAATCCTCCTCTCTCCGGTACCATGATTTACCCCATACAGTAATTTATACTCCAGGTGGTCCTTGATAATCTTATACCCCCCGGTAATACTTCCCAGGAAAACATTTACATTACTTTTATCGGAATAGGCATCATTCAGCGCCAAAGGGTTTGCTGTGCCGTATTTATTCAGGATATACAGACCATTGGCATCATAAAAGGGCTGGGTAGGATTCCAGTTCAATGCCGCAGAGATCAGGTTACCCGTTGATCCTGCATTATTGGAAGTACTGCTTACGTCTTCCGTATAATGTCCGGCTATGAGATTGAAATCAATACTCAGGCGATTATCCAGGAATTTATACTGACCACCGAAGGAGCCCAGATATTTATCCAAAGATGTCTTTTTGATAAATCCCTGGCTGGACGAACCCAAAAAGGAAGCTCTGAATCGTCCCGATTCATTACCTCCGCTGAGTGCTACATTATAATTCTGGCTGATGGTATGCTGTGTAATAGCATCCAGTGCGTCCACATTTCCTCCCGCATCATTTGTAGCCGGAAGACCATATTTTTTCAAGGCCTCGCGGTATTGCGATGAAGTCAATACCTTAAAGCGCTTCATATATCCCGTGTTCACGGAAAAGCTGGCACCTGCTTCTACCCGGGTACCACTTGAGTTAGCTTTTTTGGTAGTGATCACGATCACACCATTGGCACCCCGCGAACCATAGATGGCGGTAGAAGAAGCATCTTTCAATACATCGATCTGCGCAATATCGTTAGGATTAATGTATAAAAGCGGATTGGACGTTGCGGTAGCTCCAAAGGAAGATGTTGCTTCCGGCCGGGCCGTCCGCCCATCCAGCGGAATGCCATCTACTACATAGAGTGGTGTATTGCCGGCGCGCAGGGAAGTATTACCTCTGATCTTGACAACCGTTGCAGCACCCGGCTGGCCACTGGTGGTGGTGATTTCCAGTCCGGGAATCTTATTCTGCAACAACTGATCGGGGGCGGTAATGCTTCCCTGATTGAAATCCTTTGCCTTAATAGAGGAGAGTGCGCCTGTGAGGTCTTTTTTCCGGGCCGTGCCATAACCAATTACGACGACCTCGTTCAGGTTAGCAGCAGCTGTTTCCAGCACAACGTCCAGGGTTGAGCCTTTGACGCTTACCGTCTGGGTAGTGTACCCAACATAAGAAAACACTAACGAAGCCGTACCGGAGGCAGC